>DASQHX010000006.1 GCA_035631875.1 Nitrosopumilaceae archaeon
ATCCAAGTTTTCGATTCAGCTGGCAACATTCGCTTCCAGTTCGGAACACTTGGTACTGACATTGGGCAATTTACCAGTCCACAAAGTATAGCTGTAGACAGCTCTAACAGAATTATTGTTGCCGACACAAACAATAACCGCATCCAAGTTTTCAGCTCAGCTGGTAACCCTCTCTTCCAGTTTGGAACGTCTGGTACTGGCATTGGGCAATTTAATCATCCAGACGGCATAGCAGTAGACAGCTCTAATGAAATTATTGTTGCTGACACAAACAATAACCGCATCCAGGTTTTTGATTCAGCTGGCAATGTTCGTTTCCAGTTTGGAACAGCTGGTACTGGTGCTGGACAATTTACCAATCCACAAAGTGTAACAGTAGACAGCTCTAATGAAATTATTGTTGCTGATACAAACAACAACCGCGTCCAAGTCTTCAGCTCAGCTGGTAACTTTCTATTCAACTTTGGAACAGCTGGTACTGGAGATGGGCAATTTTCCAGTCCACAAAGTGTAGTAGACAGCTCTAATGAAATTATTGTTGCTGATACAAACAATAACCGCATCCAAGTTTTTTCAAGTCAAACACCTACTCTTACGGTAAATCCAACCTCTGGTCCTCCTGGAATGCAAGTTACACTTAATGGCGATGGTTACGATCCTGGTGTACAAGTTGAGATTGATTTAATCGAGCCTAATGTACTGGTTCTTGCTGATACAACTACAGATAATTTAGGACACCTTACAGCTACGGTTGTAATTCCAGCTAATGTGATTGCACCATTTTCAGCATCAATTAGTGCACATGAAATTGCAAATCCAAGTATGACTGCAAGCATTCCGTTTAATATTATATTACCAACCATACCTCCATCTGTTTCTATTACCATATTTCCAGCTCCTGCAGTGGTAGGTACACCAGAGACTCTAATTGCAAGCATAAATGATCCTGGGTGCCCGACATGTACAACATTTTCATATGCATGGACTCTGGTTTCTAGACCCGCAGGCTCTTCATCTGCTCTGTCAGATCCTAGTGTTTCAAGTCCATCGTTTACACCAGATCTGCCTGGCGCGTATCTAGCCAGTTTGACTGTTACAGACCAGCTTGGTGATGTCTCAGCACAAACATTTCTGACAATTTCAGCTTCATCATGTGGTACATGTGTACCAACTGTCTCACCTACCGCATCACCAAACCCAGATACAGTAGGAACTGTAGTAAATCTTGATGCAAATCCTGGTGACACTGGGTGTCCAGCTTGCATTCAATTCTTTACATATCAATGGACTCTGACAAGCCCTCCAGGCTCGTCATCTGTACTTTCAAATCCCACAATTCGCAATCCGACATTTGCACCTGATATGACTGGTACTTATCAGCTCAGCGTAATTGCAAAAGACTCGCAAGGTCAGAACTCATCACCAATGTTCATAACAGTCTCTGCTGTTCCATCAGCATCTAAGCTGGTCTATACAGCAGGTACGGCCCAGACACTTATTGCTGGTATGGTATCAAATGCAATAACAGTACAGATGCAAGATTCTGCCGGTAACCCAGTTAACGCACCTGCTGGCGGTACAACAGTAAACCTTGATAGCACATCAGGTGGCCAGTTCTCTGCCTCATCATCTCCATTTACTGCAGTTACGTCAGTTACAATACCAGTCGGCTCTAGTTCGATATCATTCTACTTTAAGCACACAGAATCAGGCCATCAAATTATAACTGCATCATCTCCAGGTCTGACATCAGCTTCTACAACATTTACAGTAATAGCACCACTCTCAGTCACACCTGCAATAGCGCCCACTCCTGTTATAGTAGGTACTACAGAAACTCTTTCTGCGAGCATAACTGATCCTAACTGTCCAACATGTAGCCCAACATCATTTTCATATGCATGGTCTCTGGTTTCTAGACCTGCGGGCTCTTTAGCTTCACTTTCAAGTACAACCTTTTTTAGTCCAACATCTATACCAGATGTACCTGGAACTTATGATTTCAGTCTGACTGTTACAGACGGACAGGGTTTTAGCTCAGCACCTAGTGTGCTGCATGTTTTAGCTTCGCCATGTGGTACATGTGTGCCAACTGTTTCACCTACTGCCTCACCAAATCCAGATACAGTAGGTACGGTGGTAAAACTTGATGCAAATCCAGGTGATGCTGGCTGCCCAGCTTGTATTTCATTATTTACATATCACTGGAGTTTGACAAGCCCGCCAAGCTCAACATCTGTACTTTCAGATCCTACTATACGCAATCCAACATTTGCACCTGATACGGCTGGTACTTATCAGCTTAGTGTGACTGCAACAGATTCAGTAGGTCATAGCTCAGTACCAATGTTCATAATAGTTTCAGGTGTTACAGCACCAATACCTCCAACGATTACAGCACCAATCACAGTCACTCCAGGACAATCCTATATCGCCTCGGTCACTGCAAGACCGGGAATGACATATGCTTGGACCATATCTGGAGGAACAATTCCTGGTTCTGCAAATACTCCATCGATAATATTTACTGCAGGTACGACAGGTACCTTGACGCTCTCTGCTACAGAGAAAAATGCAGCAGGTGATACTAGTGCTCCCGGATCGGTCAGTATTGCAGTTGTTGGTAATGATAATGAAAAAGGAAAAACTCTCAAAGCTAATATTTTAAAATATAATTTGGATGTAGACGTCAATGGTATCACAACTGGTAGCAGCTGGTTTCACGAAGTAACAGGCTTGGGTAAAGATACAGATATCACTGAATACAAAGAGGGAGGAAAAAATAATGGTCCTCCAAAGCATACCGGACCTGCAGTTATTACCAAAATAACTCTCAATGGAGAATTTGCTGCAACGACCAGCGTGCCAGATAATTATGTAAAGAATTTGTTCAAAGATACAAAACTAAAGAATGAGAAAAATAATAATCCAACTCAGCTAAGCTCAAATGTTTTGAATATATCACTAGATTGCAATTCCATCACAGCTGGGGGAGTAACCTTTCAGAGAGTAACAGATCAAAACAACTTGCAGGGTAATTTTGTGATAACAAAGTTTGTTTGGTCTAACTTACTGATAAATACTGATAAGGGCAAGAATGGTTTGTCTGATTGGATTTCTGATGTGACAAATGGGAAAAATATCCGCAAAAACATCTCAATTACACTTTTGAGTTCAAATCCAAACACCGCAGGGCATGATTATAATTTCCATGAGTGCTTTCCTTCCCAATTTAGCAACCCACGCTTTGATTCTAAAGCCTCAGATTTCGGAATGGAATCAATTACATTGCAACATGAAGGCGCAAGTAGGATTAAATAATAATTTAAAATTAATGATAAAATTCTAGATGGTCTGTAATTAAACCAAAATGATAACGTATCTTACAGGATTCGAATCATAGGGTTCAGACATGTGGGATTTGAATCTTACAGGATTTAACCTGATTCAAAATGCAAGTACAATATCTTAGAATCACAATTGATAATTTACAGTTACATAATATATGATCAAACAGTAAATCATTCATGGTAAATTATCAAGCCCTAAAGTCATGCCTAGAAAAGAACGGTGAAGTCATGATAAAAACTGATAACGGGCAACAAATAGAATTGCATAAACACAATGTCAAATTTGATGATTCTACAAAAGAGATCATTGTTGATGCTTCTAGCGAGACCTATTGGATTGATTCAGACAAAGTATCCTATTATTGGATACACAGAGAAGGATTCGAATCAAAAGAATAACTTCTACCTAATTCTTTTTAGATTATCTTTATCTGTAACTAGTCTTTTTTCTTAAAATAAAAAATTTGTAAAGTTTTGTAGCGAACCTTACAGGACCCAAACCTTCAGTGGGTTCAGACCTGTGAGAGTTTGTCAGAATATAACCCAGATCAAGTTGTACTCTGTGTCTGATTGTTCTTCTCTACTGTAAATAGCGCCAACATGCCAGCCTTGATGTGATCATTGACATGACAGTGGAATAACCAAATTCCTGTATCGTCAGGTACCATGTCTAAAACTTTCATGCTCATTGGAAGCAATTCCACCATGTCAGTCCTCATACCATTCATCAAGAGAGTCTGTCCATGCCAATGAGGAGTGTGAATGTCTGTTTCGGTACCCATCCCTGCTACATACCA
Organism: Nitrosopumilaceae archaeon; assembly: GCA_035631875.1. NCBI lineage: Archaea > Thermoproteati > Nitrososphaerota > Nitrososphaeria > Nitrosopumilales > Nitrosopumilaceae > Nitrosopumilaceae archaeon. The sequence continues at coordinate 4,148 of DASQHX010000006.1, forward strand.
GCGAACATGAGTATTTTCTTTCATTTCTAGTCCTGGAAGATTACCGAAAATGTAACCGTTGATCGAATGCTTTTTGTTGCTTTCAATAAAATCAGGATCATTTTGGTTTACACTTTTTGGATCCTGCGGAAATGTCTGACTGTTGTAATCAAGATAAGGACTACGGTTTTCATCAAAGATTGTAAACAGTGTTACAAATTCTTGATCAACATCCCTTGGAGTGCCGTCAGGATTTGCCATCCCATGTCGTGTGACAATTATAGGACCTACAAGTCCAGCATATGTGTCCCCCACTTCATCTACATGAGAATGATACATCCAAAGAACTGAGCTTGGATCGTTAGGTCCCGGACCAGCTCGTTGAGGCACCTGCCAAGTATAGGTATAGTTTTCTCCAGATAATACAACGGCACCACCTTTGTCTGAACCAAAAACATTGTCGTTGTATTGTGCCCCTTCTGATTCTTTCAAATAAAACAGACCGTGAGGATGCATGCTGGTTGGAATGCGACAATTATTCTTGAATACGACCTTGACTGTATCTCCAACTTCGGCATGAATCACTGGTCCCATCACACCAAGATGTTTCCATTTGTCAGTTACAGGTTGTAGTGTTGTAAAGGTGTCATCAGTATATCCTTGGTAAAGACATTTTAGATATACACTTCCGATGTGGTCTTTGGTGTTTTTTACATAAAGACCTGTATCGTTATCATAAGGTTTTCCAGTAATTAGATTGATTTGTGCTGGAGCAAAATTCCATTTTACTTCATCTGATGCAATATAGTATGTGCGAGTTGTACCTTGAAGTTGGGAAGGTGCTGATGTTTCCATCATGGTATTTTGATGTGAGTTTTCAGTAAACATGTAAACAACAACTCCTGTTAATGCTACAGCAAGTACGATAATTACGCTAAACATTATAGTAGAAGATACCATTGAAATTAGTTCAGCCTAACAAGAATATCTATGATGTGTCTTTTCTAATTTTTAATTCTTGTTTGATAGAATATGCTCTTGAAATTACTAATTCAAAAATAATGCAAAAACAGAACTGCGATCATGGTATTGGGTATTTGCACATTAAACTGTATCCATATCATAGAATAATGTTTAGCTTGTTCAGATCAGAATAATGTTAGCATATCCAAACCAGAATAATGTTAGCATATCCAAATCAGAATAATGTTAGCTTGTTCAGATAACCATTGAAAGCAATTAAGAAGTAACTTGAAAAAAGCATATCGGTATTTGATCCCAATTGTGATTTTTGTCCTTTTGATACCATCATTTGCGAGTCTGTATTCTGTAAATGCACAACTTTTACCTGTAGCACCTAGTCCTCCAACAAATCTAGTTGCAAACGCAGTTTCATCATCTGAGATTGATCTGAGCTGGGCTGCTCCATCTAACCTTGGTGGCTTGATACTATCAGGCTACCAGATTGAGAGATCAGCCAATGGCGGCATCAGCTGGTCTACTATTGTGCCAAATACTGGCTCTACAGCTACAACATATTCTGATACTGGACTGAATCCAAGCACCAGTTACATGTACAGAGTATCTGCAATTAATGCAGTAGGAACAAGCTCACCATCAAACACTGCATCTGCTACAACCAAAGCTCCGCCAGCTACAGCTCCTCAACCGCCAACCAGTCTTACAGCTACAGGTATATCATCATCGCAGATCAACCTATCATGGACTGCTCCAAGCAATAACGGCGGCTCTGCAATAACTGGTTACAAGATAGAGAGATCAACTGATAGTGGAACTACCTGGTCTACTGTTCAATCAAATACAGCAAACACAGCTACAACTTATTCTGATACTGGACTTGCTGCAACTACAACCTACACATACAGAGTATCAGCGATAAACTCAGTTGGTACAAGCTCTCCATCAAACACAGCCTCTGCAACTACAGGTACCACATCTACAGCACCACAACCACCAACTGGATTAACAGCCACAGCTGCATCATCATCACAAATTAATCTAAGCTGGACTGCTCCTGCAAACAACGGAGGTTCAGCAATCACAGGTTACAAGATTGAAAGATCAACTGACAGTGGTACAACATGGAGTACAGTAATAGCAAATACTGGCTCTACAGCTACGACATATTCAGATAATGGACTTGCAGCAAGTACCACATACACCTACAGAGTTTCAGCAATTAATAGTGTAGGTGCCAGTCCTCCATCTAACACTGCATCTGCAACTACATCTAGTGCAACTATATCTGGTTCTAGTATCTCACTTAATACAAACTCTGTTAATGTAGGCACATCAGTTAGAATCACAGGTGCCAAGTTTGCACCAAACTCTCCAATTACCATATCGTATGATTCCTATACATATGCATTCAACTCTGCAAGCGACGCACCGACTCCATCTAATATTCAAACCGATTCTAATGGTGGTTTTGTTGGAATAATTTCAGTACAGCATTCTGTTGCAGGAACTCACACCATAATAGTTCAGGATGCAGCAAAAAATACTGCTACTGCCAGTGTCACAATGACACCTCATGTATTTACCTATCCGACATCAGGAGCTGCCGGCTCCCAAGTACTGATTCCAGATTCCAACGGTAATGGCTTTGCAGCTAGTTCTCCAATTACCATATCATTTGATGGTGCGACAGTTGCGACTTCAAGTACCATAACTACTGATACCACTGGTAACTTTGGAGGAACCTTCACCATACCCAGTGCAGCTTCACTTGGCACACACCAGATTCAAGTATCAGATGGTATGGGTAACGTCTATCCTATTTCATTTACTGTAGTCAGCTCGTCTACTCCTACATTTAACATTCAACCTATAGCAACAGGGCTCAGTATTCCAGACAGAATGGCCTTTATTCCAGATAACGGACCTGGCGTAGATGGCACTGGAACATTTATGGTTCTTGAAAAAAATACTGGAAATGTAATCGTATATAAAAATACAGGTAGCCAATTTGCAAAACAGGCAACACCATTTGTAACAATACCGAATCTTCTAACAGGATTTGAAGACAATGGACTATTGGGAATTGCATTTGATCCAAACTGGACAAACTCAAAACTAGTTTACTTTTATGTTACAAGAACTGTATCAGGATCTCCAGTAAATGAGGTTATCAGATATCATGCTACAACAGATTCATCTGGAAATATAGTAGCAGATTCTTCTGTAGGTGAGCAGCTCATACTTAGTTCTCCAGGTTGGCAGGATGGTCATAACGGAGGCTGTCTCAAGTTTGACTCTGCAGGAAACCTCTACATTACTGATAGTGACGGATGGACATTCAAGGGACAGGACTTGACAATATTGCAAGCAAAGATGCTTAGAATCACTCCACTTGCATCCCCTGACGCTAGTGGAAAACTATATTCAATTCCAAGTACAAATCCATTTGCATCAAGTACTGATACATCAATCAAAAAAGAGATCTGGGGTTATGGAGTAAGAAATCCATATACATTTGATATTGATTCAAAGTCAGGCAGAATTTACGCATCAGATGTGGGTTACAATGCATGGGAGAGCATAAAGGACTTTACTACTGCTGGTGCAAATGCTGGATGGTCAAACTATGAGAGCCCACCATTTGGTAATCCACAAAACTTGGCAAGCTATACACCACCTGTATACTGGTATCCACACGAAGGAGTAGAATCGCAGACAGCGCCAGAGGGTCTTCAGGCTATCACAGGGGCAGCCTTTTACCATGGTACCTATTATCCAAATCTCGAAGGTGCCTACTTTTTTGCAGATTATGGAGTGCACATGATTTCTGCACTCTTGCCATCAAGTACAGCTCCACCTACAATTGATCCTGCAAGTGGAGTTCCAAAAGGACAGGTTGTACCAATATACTTTGATAAATCTACTTTGCCAATTGATCTTGAAGTCTGGAACGGAGCACTATACTTTGTTGACCTTAGTGGAAGCATCAATGTACTAAACTATGGATCTAGTCAACCACCTAGTGGAGGAGGTTCTGGAAGTACACTCTCTCCAACAAGCCTTACAGCTACTGCAGTATCATCATCGCAGATCAATCTATCCTTGACAGCACCAAATAACATTGGTGGTTTGGTAGCAGGATACAAGATAGAAAGAGTAACTGGTAGTAATACAAATTGGGTCACTATCGTACCCAGCACTGGTTCCACAGCAACAACATATTCAGATACTGGACTTTCTCAAAGTACAATCTACACCTACAGAGTATCTGCACTGTATGTTGGTGGAGTAACAAGTGACCCGTCTAACACTGCATCTGCAACAACACAATGTGCCATATGCAAGTTGACCGTGACAACCAAACTGACAACAGGAGTATCTCTTGATGGGATGTATTCAGAGTTACGCAATTCCACTGGAGGATTGGTCTCATCAGGATTCACTCCTATTGTGTTTGATCTAAAGACTGGAGAGCAGTATACAGTTGGGATGGGAGATTACAACACATTTGTGTTTGATCATTGGAGTGATACTGGTTCATCAGTGAATCCAAGATCAGTATCTATAACAAACAACACTCAGATTACTGCTGTTTATCGCGATACAGCACCGCTAGTTCTCAGTCCATCACAAGGACCTGCAGGTACCACTGTGACTGTAACTGGTACTGCATTCTCACCTAATCAAACAATTACCATATCCTATGATGGTGGTACAATTGCCACAAATCCAGCTACTATTACTTCAAATCCAACAGGAGGTTTTACAGCTACATTCCAAGTACCTCTAGGATCAATTGGTAAACATACAGTTCTAGCAACAGATGGTATCAATACCCACTCTGCTACATTTATGGACACTCAAGGCCCCTAAATAATATCTTGATTGTAATTGTTTATCAGAAGGTTGATACAGAGAAAACCTACACCAATTTTTTAATCAAGATAATCAGCATTAAAGCAAATTGAAAACTCTACATCTTTCAATAATCATAGTACTTGTAATAATAATTTCAGGTACTGTGAAGGAAGTATACGCGTATGGATCGGATGGAGGAAACATGATACCATCTCCACAACCTATTCAAAATAATACAAACAATATAGAGATTCAAAATATCGGAGTCCAGCCTTCAACCATTAAGGTTGGAGATACCTTTACAGTCACTGCAACTTTGGTCAACAACTCTCCAAACCCAATATTTGTGGATCATGGTGCATGCGAGGCTCCCTTCTCTGTAACCTTTGATAACTACGTTCTAGTCAGCGAAAATAACATAAATTGTACTACTCAAATGATATTGCAAAAACTAGATGTAGGTACAAAGATCACTGCGACAAGCCCATATCTAGATCTTGTTTATCACGCAATAGATGTTGGAAATACAAATGCTACAATAACTTTCCGATATGGTATGTGGGATCTAGCTACACAAGGAAATATTGAAAAGACAATTTCAAAATCGTTTCAATTTATGATATACGATCACAATACAGGAATTCCATCTCTTAATTATGTAGAACATCCTGTCATGATTCTAATAGATTCACCATTAAAACAGGTTCAATCTGGAATTGCTGCAAACGATGTCAAGTGCAATGCAGGATTTCAGTTAATTTTCAAGGCAGAAGACTATACTACTCCAGCTTGCGTCCAACCTGAAACTGCAACCAAACTTATTCAAAGAGGTTGGGCTCTGGACACAACTTCACCAGTGCCTTTTATCAAGAAAATGGAGATAGAAGGATTACAACAAACTTACACGGTCGGTCAGCCAATTAATGCTACAGTAAAGTATACTGGATATTCTTGGTATCGAGAGCCTGATGTAAAAATCTTGGATGCAAACGGTACTCAGATCTGGTTCAATTGTGCATATTGTTATACCCGTTCAGAAGCAATACAATCTCCTTCACTTGGAACTTTTATCTATCATGTGAGAGAATATAGCAGCAATAATCCTCCAGTGATTAACAAAACAGGGACTTACACTATGGTTGCCACACTTGACAACAAAACAGCAGAAGCAAAGTTTGACATTATTCCGGCAAGCTTACAGCAAACAATTCCAAATCCAATCTACAATTCAACCTCTTCTAATGGTCCAGAGTTCAAGGTCGGTCCAGATCTTCTAGGTCCATTACCACACCAATTGGTATTTTTTATGAAATCCAATTCAACTGCAAAGATATTTGTCGAATATACATCCAATGAACCAAACACAGGAACACTTCCAAGTTATTCTAGCGTTTATGTTGGTAAGGGGGGAAACTTTACTCCACTTATGACATCGGATGTAACCATAATTGCAGATCCATCATCAATTCCTAAGAACAAAGGTTCGGATACTAGAGTTGTGTACACTGTAACTGCAAAGGAAGGAGTCAAGGGAGTTTATTGGATATTTCTGGTACAATTTTGCAGAGTAATGCCTCTTGCCATTGATATCAATAGTTTGACTATTAGTCCATTTGACATACCAGTCCAGACGGGAATAATGCATTGTCCAGCTCAATTTCTTGAAGGAAAAATTCTTGGAATTTCAGGGGGAACTGCAGAATACAAGATAGGACAACCTGTGCAATAAGAAAAATGAAAACTTTACATCTTTCAATTATTCTAATTGTTTCAAAAATTTAGTGGTTTAAAATAATACAAATTATTTTGATAAAAACGCAATCTAATCCAAGATCTTTTAAAATTTCCAAAATGGGAAAGATCGGTTTTATATATTTGCAGAACTAATATCATCACGGGTTTGGGGTTTGAATAGAGTTCTTGTTATTCCGATAATTATATCTCTAGGGCTGATTGCAGGACTACATACACCTGCATTTGCAAATCCTACCATCTCCACTTTTAATGACAAGACAACTTTTCTTACCGCAACTGGGGCCACACCTGCAACGGGCCCATTGCCAGATCTAGGACGAATTCCTGGAGGAGCTGCTGCAAGCCAGACAGTTGGGAGTGCGACATTTAGCATAGCAGCTCCTAGCAGCGAATTGTTCATAGGAACATCTGGAGTAGGTGGCATCACTAATAATGATTGGACACTACGACTTCCAGGTCCTGACATTGCAATCTCTGATGTTGAAAATCTCAATATTGATCTTGCTAGCCCTGTTTTTTCGCTTGGTTTTGACTTTGTCAAACCTCAAACAGATCCTAACATTAATGCACCTTTCGGTCCTTCAGTGTTTACAATCACGCTCAAAAACGGTGCCACGTTTGTTGACTCTTTTACAGTTACCTCGCCATCTGCTGCTTTTCCAACTGACTCTGCTGATTTTGTTGGAGTATCAAGTGATACGGCCTTTAACAGAGTAGAAATCAGAGAGACCACTGGAGGAATCGACAATGAATTCTTCGGCCAAGTATATACAGGAACAACCCCACTACATGGTCCATCAATTCCAGACTTTCCATTCTCGTATAGCTTGGTAATCATGTTTGTTGCAGTAGCTGCGGTGTATGTTGCAATAAGACAAGGAATGGTTCCAAACTTCAAGCGTTTTTAACTAGATTAATTTTTAAAATAAAAAATTTGAAAAGTAGTTTTGTAGCAAGCCTATCTCGCTAAATCACTTTACAATCCAAGAACTTTTAATTTCAAGCAAGTCTATGGTATGATGTGACAAAAACTTCAGAAAAACTTTCAGAGAAGGTAAGCGATTATTACTTTTTAGATTCCGAAAATCAAAAAATTAATCTCTCTAAATTATTTGGCAAAAAGAACGATCTAATTCTTATCCATAACATGGGCAAAACCTGTCCTTACTGTACAATGTGGGCTGATGGCTTTAATGGCCTGTTGCCTCATCTGGAGGATCGTGCTACGTTTGTAGTCTCATCACCAGACGAGCCTGCAACCCAAAAAGAATTTGCAAACTCACGAAGATGGAAGTTTAAGATGGTCTCTACCAAAGGAACATCCTTTGCAAAAGATATGGGATTTGAAAAAGATGGAATGCCACAACCTGGAGTTTCCGTATTCTACAAAGACGGTGACAAAATAATACGTGTTGGCCATGATAACTTTGGGCCAGGAGATAGATTTTGTCCAACTTTCCCTTTGTTTGATCTATTAAAAGACGGTACAAATAACTGGCAAGCGAAATTCAAATACTAGTGTTATTCAAATTTCTAGTGCATGCAGTTCAAAAACCATTCAAACTAGAACTCTGTTAGTGACTGGATTCATAGCTGTCAATAATTAAATACGAAAGCATGAATTATCAATCAAGGAGAAAAAAATAATGAAAGTTAATGGGTATGCAGCACAAAAAGCAAAGGCATCTCTTGCACCATACTCATTTGAAAGACGCGAGCCAGGACCCTTTGATGTTCTAATCGATATTAATTACTGCGGAATCTGCCATACCGATATACACCAAGTAGGTGACGAATGGGGAGGCTCGCAATTTCCAATGGTTCCAGGTCATGAGATTACTGGAATAGTGTCACAAGTTGGTCCCAAAGTGACTAGATACAAAAAAGGCGACAGGGTGGGAGTAGGATGCTTTGTAGATTCGTGTCGCAAGTGCGAGCCCTGCAAAAAAAACCTAGAGCAGTATTGTACGGGTGGAATGGTAACAACATACAACGGATTTGAAAGAGATGGAACTCCAACCCAAGGCGGATATTCAAACAATATAGTTGTAGATGAAAACTATGTGCTAAAAATTCCAGACAATCTTCCACTGGATAGGACAGCGCCACTTTTGTGTGCTGGAATAACACTCTACTCTCCTTTAATGCACTGGAAGGCAGGACCAGGAAAAAAAGTTGCAATAATTGGTCTTGGTGGCATAGGCCACATGGGAGTAAAAATTGCACATGCATTGGGTGCCGAAGTTACAGTTCTTAGTCACTCACTAAAAAAACAAGAGGACGGAAAAAAACTTGGAGCTGATTATTTTTATGCCACATCTGATCCTGCAACGTTTGAAAAACTAAAAGGACATTTTGATCTTATCATAAATACCGTATCAGCAGAGCTTGACTGGAACCAGTACCTGGAACTTTTAGCCCTTGATGGTGCAATGGTTGTAGTTGGAATTCCAGAAAAGCAAACACCTGTTGGTTCGTTTCCACTGGTTGCAGGCCGCCGCAGTCTTGCAGGTTCATTAATTGGTGGAATAAAAGAGACACAAGAGATGCTTGATTTTTGCTCTAAACATAACATTGCAAGCGAGATAGAAATAATACCAATTGAAAAGGTAAATGAAGCTTACAAGCGCGTACTAAACAGCGATGTTCGATACAGATTTGTCATTGATATTAAATCACTTGAAAAACAGTGATCCAAAACAAGACCCTGATGGTTTTGTTCCTTAAACTATTCGAATCTAAAAAATATATCAACTAGATTTTTGTGGATCCGGGCCTTGTGGCTTCATTGGTGCTGCCATGACTACCTCGGTAATCCACTCGCACTTGATGTCAGCTTTGGTATGATGGTCCTCAACCATCTCTTTGTTAGGAGCCTCAAGTAAACAAAAACATACACGTGATTCTCTGTTGTAGAACAGGTTGATGTGTCTGACACCAAACTCATCGCGCGGTGATTGACATAGTTCTTTTAGATTGTCTTCTGAAAATGGTACCTTGTGAACATCAAGAAATATTGGCAATATGTTGTGAGAGATTCTTCTAGTTTATATTATTTATTATCATTTTTTCATTTTCATTTAATTTTTGAATTTTAAATTATTTTGTTAAAAAATAGGCGTCTGTGTTTATATTTATGAATTTTATAACATATGTGAATTTGGAAGCCCCAACAAACATGAATTCTGAAAAATTAGAAATTGAGCATGGTGCTGAAAATTCAGAAGAGCAAGCATTACAAATAATTTCAAAGATAAAGGAAAAACTTGATTGCTGTTATGATAAGAATGGCCCAGCAGCCCAAATAGGCAGCGAACCGCTATGGAATGCAATAGCACAGCTCAAGTATAAAGGAACAAAATTAAGATTGATCACAGAGATTACCAAAGAAAACATTGCCTACTGCAAAACCATGATGAGATATTTTGATGTCCGTCACATGGATGGCGTTAAAGGAAACTTTGGAATATCTGATGGAGTGGAATATGTTGGCAATATGCTTGCATTTGATGGCAAGCCAGAAACGCAACTTATCCACATGAATGATAAACCATTCATAGAGTTACAACAATTTCTGTTTGATACTCTATGGAGTAAGGCAATTCAAGCTAGAGAAAAAATTAAGGAAATCGAACTAGGCCTTGATAAAGAGTTTATTGAAACAATTAAAGATCCTTTAGAGATACAACAGCTTGTTCACAATCTTTTAAAATCTGCCACATATGAGATACTAATATTATTTTCCTCAATCAACTCGTTTTATCGTGCAAAACAGGAAAACATTTTAGAAATGCTAAAAGAATCTGTAGAGCGCGGCGTTAATGTAAGATTGCTAGCACCAGCAGAAGAAGATACCATAAAAGAAATATCTGAAAGAAAATTAAAGGAAAGGCGAAAGCAAATTCACATCCAACACATTCGAAAGCCTTTACAAACTAATATTATTACTCTGATAATAGATCAGACAATTTCACTTTCTATAGAAATTAATGATGACACCAAAGAAACACTCAAAGAATCTACGGGACTTGCCACCTATTCAAACAGCGAATCAAATGTTTCCTCATGCGCATCCATATTTGAGAGCCTTTGGATACAATCAGAACTGGATAAACAGAACAAAATAAAGCAAGTCTATTTTCAGGTGTTCAAGGGGTTTGGGCTCAAAGACGAAACTTACAAGCGTAGTTGGCAGAATGAAAACAGCTAGATCAAAAAATCTAATCTTTATATCATATTATGATTTGAATTAATTATGCTAAAAATTACATGGGACGATAAAATTTGTACACATTCAGGTAATTGTGTAAAAAGTCTTCCTTCTGTATTTCAAGTAAAGGATGGAAAATTTGTTATCATTCCAGACGGTGCACCTGAGGATCAAATTCGTAAAACTGTACATGCATGTCCATCTGGTGCCTTGCAAATTCGAGAATAATGATTAATTACAATAATATTAAAAAATAAGGACAGAGGACGATGCAAAATGATGAGCAGAAAAATACATGTGCGATGTGTGGAAAAAAAATTGACGAACCAAAAAAACAAGTTTTAGTCGAGAAAATTGATAATGCAAATTATATTTTTGATAGTGAAGATTGCGCATTGATCTTCAAGAGATTTAGAAGCTTGTATGGAAGCAGTTTCGGATAATGTTTTGATTTTCATATTTTCCAAATACTCTTTAGAAATTCCTAAATACATATGACACAATTTTAGAACGATGGCCAAGTGCATTGCTTTTCATTCATACAAGGGCGGTACTGGAAAAACAACAATAGCATGCAATTTTGCAGCTGCATTGGTAAAAAAAGGATACAAAGTATTTCTGCTCGATCTAGATGTTTCTGCCCCTAGCATACAGGCCTATTTTGAGAAATCACCAAAGAGATGGGTTAATGACTTTTTAATTAATGAAGCAGATGTTGATGATTTAGCCACTGATATGACAAATGTCATTACTGAACATGACAAACAAAATGCTTCATCAAATGAAAATAGTAAGAAAGGAAAACTATGGGTTGGTTTTTGCAATCCAAAAAAAGAAGAGATATACAAACTTGAGGGTGGAAAAGAAGAAATTTCAAAGATGCAACTGCTTCGCAAGTTTATACTTTTAAGAGAACAACTGATTTCGGAATTTGGAGTAGACTATATAATAATTGATACTAGTCCTGGCATAAGATATTGGTCAATTAACGCATTGGCAGTAGCTGACATATTATTTCTAACACTCAAGATGGGTGATTTGGATATTGATGGCACAAAAAAGATGGCAGATGATATCTATGGCTCCTTAACAAAGTTTGGCGCCAAATCATATCTAATTTTAAACAGAGTTGCAGGCTTTTGTGTCCCTAATATAATAACCAAATCCTTGTCTGAAAATAATCCAAGTGTTCTAGTTCAGCAAGGATCTGATGTTAATGATAGGATTTCTAAAACGGTAGGAATGGACGTGATATCTGCAATTCCATGCTATTGTGATATTCAATTTAGCAGAAAGGAATTTCTGACCGTACTAAAACATCCTGATCATCCTTTTGCGGATCAAATCAAACGTCTCTCCGAAGATGCTCAAGTTAAAGTTTAAGCATATCTTTTTTCACTAGCAAGTATCTTTGACATCGATTACTTGCATGTTATGCGGAAACACAATTTTAGGTGAACCAATATTAGATTCTGATCTTGTTTTTGATACCGAACAATGCAGGCAAACATATAGAAAATTATCAGGAGTATACGGGCATAATATTTCAGATATGGGATTGCCAGACGTACTTAATGCCAATTTTTTCTTTATTGATGTGATTGGTCTTTCAGACCCATCTTTATCAGTAAAGAAACAGATAACAAAGATAGATGTTCTTAACAAATTAATTGGTTCTTGTAACGTTTTTTTTACAACGCCAAAAAGCAGAAAAATTATTTTACCAACTGGAGATGGAATGGCCATCGGATTCCTTTTGAATCCTGAATTACCACTACAACTTGGCATACAATTTCAACAAAAACTTGCTGAATATAATAAAGACAAACCTGCAGAGGATATAATTGGTGTACGAATCGGCTTGAGCTCTGGTCCTGTGTTTGTACATAATGACATTAACAATAACAAAAATTTGTGGGGACCTGGAATGGTATTGGCTCGGCGTGTCATGGATTTAGGTGATAATCTGCATATATTGATTGCAGACAGACTAGCTGAAGAATTAATTGGATTAAAAGACGAGTATAGAGAGATTATAACACCAATAGCGGAATATGAAATTAAACATGGACAAATAATAAAGCTATATTCTGTGCATTCTAAAGAATTTGGCAATCCAAAATTGCCTGAAAAAGTTATTGCGTATATTGCTAAAAAAAATCAAGGATAATTTTTAAAAGATATTTTTTATAAAAAAATTGGAAAGGAGTTTTGTAGTGAACCTTACAGGACGCGATTCAAAAACTATGAATGAATCAACATCTATTTCTATGAATTATTTTGAGAAAAATGAGATTTAAATTATAAAATTTTAACACCTTCCAAAAATGGAAAGATCATCTATAAATATATACAAAATATTGTAGATCTGGGTTTGGAATTAAAGTATACATCAATTAGAATAATTTTTCCATCTACGATAATTAGCATGATTGGATTTCCAACTCATGACACTGATACAATGGTGATATTATGAAGGGTATAAATTCAATAACTAAACTAAAGGGTAGAAAAACAACTATTCTGTTTTCAATACTTGTGATATCATTGCTTACTTTGATAATTCCAGGAAAAGCACTTGCGACTACTCCAGGGGGTATTTATTTAACAGGTCACGACCCAGACTTTCATGCTTACTTTGGTGCAAGCAATCCAGCAGGTGCACAACACATCATCCAAGATGCCATAAAATATGTAACCTTTAACAAAGTCAATCCAAAAATTTTGCTTGTAATGGATGTGAGCGATCCAGGTGGTGGGTTTAGTGACCCGCGATTTGGTATGGTTGCTTCTGGATTTGTTTCATTTGATGTTGCAGACTATGGTTCAGGTGCACCAGGAATTAAAGATCTGCATACGGTTGTTTTTAGCAATTATGATGTCGTGGTTGTGGCCTCTGACTTTGGCGGTTGGCTCAGACAATCGGAGTTGGATGTTTTGAATTCTCGCTCTGCTGATATTATCAATTTCTTAAATGCAGGTGGAGGTGTTGTAGCTTTTGCCGAGTCAGGACAAGGAGGCCTTACAACACATAACCAATTCAAATTCCTTCCATTTGTAGTAAGTACTCTTCCAGTTAATGCTTTTGAATCTGGAAACACAGTCACCCCACTTGGAACTTCAATAGGATTGACAAACGGTGATATTAACGGTAATTTTTTTCATAACGTCTTTACTTCAGGTGGGGGGATGGGCATTGTTGATCTAGATCCAAATAATGAAATTCTTAGCCTTGCAGAACGAGGTGATGCCGTTGGAAATGGAGGTGTAACACCACCAACATCAATTCCAGACTTTCCATTCTCGTACAGCTTGGTAATCATGTTTGTTGCAGTAGCTGCGGTGTATGTTGCAATAAGACAAGGAATGATTCCAAACTTCAAGCGATTTTAAAATCTCAGCACCAAATCTTACAGGACTCGGATCTTTAGATTAATTATTGATCTGAAATAAATCATATCCAATGTATGAATCTGAATTCTACTACGATCATATTTTTATATGTCTGAGCAGAATAAGAGCCGATTACGTGGATTGAGAAAAATGTTTACGATGAATGACAAGAGAATTCTTATTGCAGGTGTAGCAATAGGAGCAGTCTTGTTTATTGGCGGCTTTTTGGCATACCCATTTTTCACACATTCATCTGGACCAAGTCAGTCAGAAAAGTTTGGTGTTAGTGGATATGCAGTCATCAAAGCATATCATAGCGATGGAACACTTTATGCAACTTGGGAGGGCCACAACTCTTTGACTGATAGTGCACGAAGTTTTATTGCAGACTGTGCTTCAGGGCTGGCTACTAGCTTTCCCTTTTCACCACCTGTTGGTTGCTCGTCTTGGATGACGGCAATTGACCTGAGGGATTCAGGAGGATCTCGTGTGGGACAATCAACTACAACCAATGCTGGTCTTCCAACTGGCTGTGTTCCTGGAAGCTTTCCTGCTTGCACTGGATGGAAGAGCACTGCTACGTTTGATTTTAATACTTATCTTGGTGGGTCGGGAAATAGTGCTGGCTGTACAACCTATCCATGTAACATTGGACAGGTACTTGGAGGTTCTAGTGTTCAGGCCGAAAATTGGGATCTGATAAATGTGAGCCCAGCTATAACTGTCAATTCAGGAGACAGGCTGATAACAACTATAACATTCACAATATCCTAGTAGATGAAATCATCAATATGAAGCACAAAGTAGCCAAACTAGTGCTAATTACCTTACTTGTTCCCTTGTTTGGAATAGCATACGCTGTTGTTACAAGCCAGAGTTTTGATGAGACATTTGGTATAAACGAATCTCTTAGTACACAATTACTTGCAACAATAAAGCAACCATTTGGTGAAATTATTGGCGTGGGTGATTCCCTTAGTACACAATTGCTTGCAACAATAAAGCAGCCATTTGGTGAAATATTTGTTGTAGGTGATTCTCTTAATGCACAACTCTTAGCAGCTATAAGGCCAGCAATGGGAGAACCGCTTGGAATAGGTGATCAACTTACGGCACTGGTTGTTTCAAATGTAATTTCAGGAACATCTTCTACCGCAGTCACAACTGATAGTGCCGGGCATACAATTTTGACAGGAAAAGATAGCACAGGCAAAGTTCTTGCGCAGATAGTTCTTCCTCTAGGAACAATAGGAACTCCAAGCATAACTTTTACTACAAGTGGTGCAGACATGATGACCCAGACAACTGGTATTACCGTGCCATATCCACCAGGAAAATCAATAAAGATGAATAGCAATCCGGGATCTACTAAAGCTTGCATTGTTGATAGCCCAACTAGCGTTTCATTGCAAACTGTTTCCTGCATAGAGAATAAAAGTACATCAACGATTGTTTTGGATTGTAGCACAACTGGTATTACCAGAACAGTTTCAGGCTTCCCAAATACTCCAGCTTCTCGTACCTATACCTGCACCATTTCAAACGAGGGTGGGCAGAACTACATCAAAGTCGATGGTCTAGCTTTTAGCACTGTAATCATAGATAACACACCACCAGAAGCTTACAACCAATTTGATCCTCTAACCAAGAATGACCTAGTCTTTGGTCGTGATGCTCTCTCTGGTGTGCAACCAGGATCAGTAACGCCGCTTTCTGTGATTCCAACTAGATGGGGTGATGATGGAGATAAGCAAGAATCAAGTGATCAAAACGAGAACCAGAATGGACCAAATAATCAAGGTAATGCTGAACTAAGAACATATCTTGTTTCTGATCTTTTAGGAAATACAATTAGTCTTGTAGAAAAGGTCAAAAAACAAGATCATGAAATAGATGTAAAGATGGTTAGTGTAAAATACAATAATGGTGTAGTGATTAAACTTGGAGAAAATGAGAAACAGTTCAAGTGGTCACTTGGCAAAGACGGCACGCTAAAAGAACTAGATCAAGAAATGAAAATAGGACGCGATGGAAACAAACAAACTGTAAAGGCAGAATTTGACTCTAAGAAAAATAAGACCACAGTCACAGTAGAAAAGCCAAGACATGAAACAAAGAAAGACTTTGCAGGATTGGTGTTGTTAAGGATGGCTACAAGCAATGGAAATCTTGGTATAGAATTCCCATAGAATTTTTCAAATAATTCCTTTAATGCTATTAGAGTTAAGATCTACTTTTTATTACAAGTTTTGTCTTGTGATAAAGACACAATAGTTTATGAAGAGTCCAAAATTCAAATCATGATGGTATCTGGGTCTCCATAAGGACTCGAACCTATTTTCTATCTTTGAGAATTTTATAATCATTAATATTGCATAAATCTCAAAAACTACAATGCGTCAAATACAATCGTTAGACAAACTGATGAATAGTAAATTTATCGCAATTACACTTGCCATAATTATATCAATTATTGCACTCGATCAATTTCATTCTGTTAATGCCGAACTTCAGACGGGAAAAAGCTATATCATATATGCAAACGGGCATGACGTTGGAAATAACATAGCATACACACTAGAACTGCAATTATTGATCGGATCAGGATCTTCCAATAAAATTCCGATCTACTTGGTAGAGGGATTGATAATTCATGATGGTCAAGATTTTATAACTTCTAGTAATTGGAAAGGCACTCTTCTAAAAAATGACGGATTAATTATGCTTTCAGGAAATGCTACCACTTATGATGGAACTCAACTATCCATGATATTATTTGGAAAATTGGTTAATAACACAGAAGATGGTGCAAATTATAAACTCGTAGGGCGTTTGATTCATAAAAAACAACCCATTATTTTAACTCAAATTACTGAAATAATAGACGTCCACTCTTTAACTCAAAAACAAATTTACAAAGAAATGCCGCACATATTTATAAATCAAAATAAAGATTTGCAAAGACTTGAAGTGCAACCAACAAAAAAAATTGATGCTATTACTGTTATAGTAAAGCAACCAGGAAGGGTGTATACTCACAATTATATTTATAGTGTTACAGCAAAAGTTTACCTGCTCAAAGAAAACCCAAAAGACGATTTTTATCTACATGGAGGTGAAGTACAAGGCGCACATATCAATATCAGTATAATAAATCAAAATGATGAAATAGTAGAATCATTTGACGGCATAACTGATAGGTTTGGATTTTTTTCTAATCTATTTATCATACCCGACGACTTTACTGCTGGCACATATGTGGTTCATGTAACTGCAGAAAAAGATGGAATTAATGATACTGATGATAGTGTGTTGTACGTATTTCATCCACCAATACGCGAGGCAGCTAAAACTGTGGCACCTGTAATTTCGCCAGATTCACCAACAGGATTGGCTGCAACTACCCAAAACAAAAATAAAATAGATCTATCATGGATTGCTCCAACTACTGTTAATGTCCGAGGTTATGAAATAGATCGGGAATCACCTGTCGGCGCTGGATGGATAATATTGACAACTGTTATGGATAAAAAAACAAATTATTCAGATAAGGGTTTGCAATCAAAAACAGAATACAATTACAGAGTTTCTGCAATCTATGTAGATCATACAAGTGGACCATCAAATGCTGCAAGTGCAATAACAAAATAAAAAAACTGGAAAGGAGTTTGTAGCTACTCCAAATTAGCTTACTGCGCACTTTTTGTTGAATTTTTTTCACAAAAATTTCTGGTTCTCGCACCCACTGTCAGTCCAAAAACCATTGGGTCCGCGGAATTTTTTATGAAAAGATTGGGCTGAAATTATTACAGAACAGTATCTGGATCCCTACAAGATTCGATATTGATCTAGTTTGAAGGTTTAAAAAATAAAAAAGAAGGTGGGTCTCCTTTATGGTCCCACATGTACGCACTCTGCTTCTGCAGCCCAACCAGGTGGTGAATTGGTGCCCTGCATCGCTACCGTCCATCCTGGAGGATAGGCTAGTGAATTTGACCATAAAATCTGTACATTTGGTGGATTATCAATGGACCAAGAAAATCCTCCACCAGTTGCCACATCACCCAAGTGACAAAATGCACGAGAAGTAGAGATGTTTGAATGGTCAGGTTCTGGAGTAGCACTTAAGTCTTGAACCCGGTAAAATGTCACAGCGGTACTTCCTGTCCCAGGTGGACCTGCTGGACCCACTGGGCCTGCTGGACCTGTTGCACCTGTTGCACCCACTGGACCAGCTGGACCTATTGCACCTGCTGGACCTGTTGCACCAGCCTGGCCTTGTGGACCTGTTTGACCGCAAGTTACTGTTTCGTACTTGTCATCAATGATTTTTATCTTGACAACCTGCACTTCGGCTGGGATCAAAGGGTATTGTGAAACAAATGATTGCAGTACTTGTTGGTTCAGATCTACTACTGTGTTGGGTTGATCAACGACTTTGAGATCAAATTGGTGGTGATTTAAATTTGAGAACCTCTTGGGCAGATCTTCTACGGTAAATATGATCTTGTCCCAGTGTTCAACTTGACCAATTGGAGGACAATCAGATGTTGGAGTTGTAGGCGCATTTGTTACTTGGGCCAATGCCGTAGTAAGTGTGCTTGATGTAAGAAAAACCCCACTTAGAACTAGTGTTGTTGCTATGCTCAGAGCGAGTATTGTTTTGTTTTTATTAATAGTCATTAGTAAAGCGGATAAGCTCGCATGTATTTGTACATGATCTCTATAGAATTCAAATTTCCAAATTTGAAAAGACAGTCTTGGTCCAGACCTATGATAGTCTGGACAAAAATAAAAGACATTGATTCAAAGCGAGATTTTTAATTTTGTATGCCGAGAAGTTTTGCTAATTCATTAGGAATTTCGTTTTTTTCTTGCTTGGATTTCATGTTTAATTCCTTTGCAAATTTTTGTATTGGATTAAATTCTTTTTCTATTGTTTTTTGTTCTACATTAATTATTTTCAATATTGCATCTCTAATCAATGTGGATGAAGTACAGCCTACTACGTTGCAAACATCTAGCAATCTACTATGTTCCTCTTCGGTCAGCTTTGTGGAGACTACTCTAAAGTAGACCATGGTATACATAGGTACGACTAGGTAGATTAGTAGCGCTAAAGTTTAGCATGAGACATACCATTTTTTAGGCATCTAAAGTGGGTGAATATTTTATTCTTTGTCGGTGAGCTCATTTAGGGAATCAAAATAAAAAATTAGATGATCATACCACTAGTAGTAATCTACTAATTATATGGATCATCGCTCTCTTTTGGTTTGTTATAATATTCTCCTAAATGATTTTCATCACATGTACAAGATCCAAGAGTCTTTTTACAGAATCTACAACGCTCTGTCAATTCACTGATTTAAAAATACAAGATATTAAAATCATTATTTTCAACAAATCATAATGTAAGCGAGCTTGACAGAACTTGCACTCTTGCTTATCTAGATTAATTCTTTTAAGAAAAACGATATTTAAAGTACAAAGTTTGGAGCGTTTTCCAAAAGTGAAAAGATCATTTTATATACATTAGCGATCTGTCGATCATCGGGTTAGGGGTTTGGGGATGAAAATAAATGGTAAATATCTTTCATTTGTATTGATAGCAGTAATTCTTATTGGCACTTCAGTTTTATCGATTCCTCAAAATGCATTTGCAACAACAAACCTTGCATCTAACGGAAGCTTTGAGAATCCAAATTCATGTAGTTCCCCATTCACCACATTAAACTCTCCTAGTACTACTATAACAGGTTGGACAGTTGGAGGTCAAAGCATTGACTGGATATGTGGTTATTGGGCGGCCTCAGATGGCACTAAAAGCATTGATTTGAGCGGTAATGCAGCAGGTTCTGTCAGTCAAGATCTTACTACCATACCAGGGGCAACATACGCCGTAACTTTTGACATGTCAGGAAACACTGATGGTGGTAATACCATCAAACAATTGACAGCTACTGCACCTGGTTACTCTCAGCCACATACCTATGATACAACTGGTCACCATAGTGGTACAAATTGGGTACAGCACTCTTTTTCATTTACTGCAACAGGTACTATATCCACACTATCGTTTACAAGTAATGAATTAAATCCATATGGTCCAGCTCTAGACAATGTCAATGTAGTTTTATCTAAATGTCCTGCTGGATTTGTACCTGGAGAACGGGATAATACATGTGTTCCATCTAATACTTCAATTCCAGAATTTCCATTTTCATTTAGCTTGGTAATAATATTTGTTGCAGTAACAGCAGTGTATCTTGGTATAAGACAAAAGATGATACCGGGCTTTAAGAGTTTTTAGCTTGAAGAATTTTACATATATTTCCATTTTTGCAGTTACAATAATTGCCCTAATTGGATTTTCCAGTCATGATGCTCACGCTACCCCTTTTACTGCAGTAGCAAATGGAAACTGGAATGATCCTGGCACATGGGGAGGTGCAGTTCCCGGTCCGTCTGATGCTGTTATCATTCCAAACGGATTTACAGTAACCATTCCAAGCGGACTCCTAGTAACAGTTGCACCCGGCGGCACCATCACTAACTCAGGTACCATCAACATCAACACCAGCGGCGCCATCGGCAACCTAGGCATCATCACCAACTCCGGCACCATCACCCTCATCAATGGCGGCACGCTTGACAACTCCGGCACCGTCTACAACTCCGGCACCATCACCCTTAACTTCGGCACCATCTACAACAACTCTGGCGGCACAATTACCAACAACTCTGGCGGCACCATCAACAACAACGGCGGCATCGTCAACGAGGCTGGTGGTAACATTACCAACAACGGCAACATTACCAACAACGGCAACCTCACCAACTACAGCACCATCACCAACAACGGCACGATCACCAACAACGCATACATCTTCAACACCGATGGCACCATCAATGAAAATTGTGGAAGTACTTTTACAGGTAATTCTGTTTTAGGCCATGCTCCAATTAACATACCATGTCCACCATCAATTCCAGAATTCCCAATTCCATTTAGCTTGGTAATTATTTTTGTTGCAGTAGCGGCAGTGTATATGGGTATAAGACAAAAGATGATACCCGGCTTTAAGATTTAGAAACAATTTCCAACAAATCATAATGTAAGCGAGCCTTACAGGACTCGAATCTTTATGCTCAAATATTAATCCGAAAATAGTTATTTCATATTGACTAAAGACATGCCTATGAGATTATTTCTCAAATTCGATCAATTTATCAGATGTACCATTAATTACTCTAATCGATTCGGAATTAATACTTCCTAAATATACCAAATTCGAATCAGGGTTTGTGATAATACTTGATTCCCCTAAACTATCCCCTATGAGAATTTCTGCTTTTATCTTATCCGTCTGACCATCAATCACTGAAACTGTTTTAGGATCTGAATTTATAACATAAATCTTATTTGATATTGGGTTTACTGTCAGACCAATTGGTTTACCTGCAACCTCTATGGTTTTCAATATTTTATCGGAACTTCCATTGATTACAGAAATGGTTGAGCTGCCATTTACCCAAGAACCTAAACTTGTAACATAAATAATATTTGTTATAGGGTTAACATCTATTTCCCAAGGTCTTTTTCCAACTTGAATGATATTTGAGACTTGAAGAGATTTACCATCAATAACAAAAATTCTATCGTCATAGGGGTCACCCCTTCCTGAATTATTATTTGTGACATAGATTTTGTTTGTTGTTGAATCGACAGCGATTGAGGTCGGATTTTTGCCAACCATGATTGTTTTTACAACCTTATTTGTTAATCCATCAATAACCGAAACTGAATCTGACCAGAAATTTGCAACATAAACCATGTTGGTATTAGTGTTGATCGCAATGTCTTTAGCTGATTCACCAACCTCTATGGAAGAAATAATCTGATAATTTGCACCATTAATCACATCAACGACACTTTTGTATGAATGAATTTCATCAGACATCCTGCCCACATATATGAGATTTGTATTTGGATTTACGGCAACAGATAGTGGTAAATGAGAAAACCTTATTTGCTGAATTAATTCATTTTTTGAGCTGTCTATTACTAAAAGTCCAGCATAACCAGTTCCGATACTTGGATTAGTTATTGCATATAGCTTGTTTGTGACAGAATTGAATGCCATATCTCCGACTGGTTTGTTAACTTTGATACCAACAGTAGAAGCTGAATATGTCGCATGGTTATTTGATGGTGCTGGCGTGATAGCACCCATAAAGGCGTTAGAACCAAGTAGAGAACTCAGAATTATTACAATTGCAATTATGGCAATAATTAAACCCGAGATCAAAAAAGTCGCAATAGATCTTCCAGTACTAAACCCGTGAGCTTCCCTGCATGCTATAATTGAAAGTATTATTGACCAAACGAATACTGGTAACATCGCAGAACCGACAAATAATAATTTAATTAATCCATGTGATTCGTGATTCGTAACAGAAGGAAGTATTGAGGTATTCATGTACGAAATTATTGTACTCATTAGAATTGCTGGAATGACCCCTGCATATTGAAACGAAGAAAACAATCCCCTAAAGTTTGCTTTTCCTTTAAGAAATCGTCCTACGTATAACACTAGACCAGTAATAAGAAATTCTACACCTATGGAAGCCCCAATTAAAAAAAACTGTAAAGTTTTTTCAAAAGTTGAACCAGTCAATTTTGATAATTGATTGTCAACCTGTAGTAATTCAGAACCAATCGATAATGCGACTAATATGGCAATTGCGGCAAAGAAATAACTTTTACCATTTTCGTTAATTTCTCTGAGGGCAGACTTGGGATGTATGACAACATCCTTCAAAATAGTCAGTCGTCTATCTATCAATTATTCTCGCCTATTGAAATGATCGAATTTAGAACTAATAACCTGCGTATGTTTTAATTTAGTACAAACTCGCTATCTCATGATTCCAACAAATCAAAACTCAAGTAATGAAATAGTTATCTTCTATTTTACAACGATGACTTCGCATGGAACGTTTTGTGATACACCTTCTGACACACTTCCAAGTAGTTTTTTCTTCAGACCTGTCAATCCCCGAGAACCCATTACTATGAGATCAACCTCATGATCCTTTGCATATGATGCGATTGACTCATGCATAGGTTTTCCTGAAAGAACCATCGGACCAATCTGTCCAAGAATACGACCATAAAATGCAAATAATTCCAAAGTGGAATCTTAATTTTGTAAAAACTTCCTCAACTTTTATCATCAATTAATCAATATGACCTAACATGTCACAACATGATGATTGTAAAACACTGAACTTTACACTCCTCAAGGCAGATATAGACAAAATCCTTGGCTCTATTGACAAATCTGCATCAAAACAGTTAACCAACTTGCTTGGGAAGAATTATCTTGAATCAAATTACTGTTATCAACGTCCTGATGTTCTATGTGTTCTCTTAAAGATGATATATGGTAAATCATATGTTGAAATGATAAAATCAATTTAGAAAATTTTCTTTGATTAAAGATCATTTTTAATTTTAAACTAATATAATCTTGTTTTAAAGAAGGTACTAAACCAAATGAACAAAACAACTAATGGGCCCAAGACAAGATTATAGATTCGTATCAGCTAGACATGTGAAAGACCTTGTCTGGTTTTATTTTCAGAATGATTCGCTTTTCACTAGGTGCTCTAAATGGATACTTGTCTACTCCAAGATATTTTTTTGCAAGCTTGTCAATATGCTCATCTGCGCCGTTTCTAGTCTGCTCTACAACTTTGCCCCTAATGGTAACTGTGTTGTAGGGATTGTCCTTATCAACTATTGATAGTGCCACTCGCGAGTCTCGCTCAAAATTCTTTTGCTTTGTTCTTCCCTCTGCAGTGTTGACCAGAAAGAACTGGCCGTCATAATCAATCCAGACGGGGGTTATGTGAGGGGAGCCGTCATTCATTAGCGATGCAATGAATGCAAAATTCTTTCCCCTAAAAAGGCTGATTGCAGAATCTGTAAGCTCTCGGCTGACTTGCATGGACATACTAGGACTTCAAATTACTTAAGGATTAAAAGAAAACAAAAATTAATTTTTCTGAACGCTTATTTATTAGCCAGATAGTCTTGCCAGAAATTGGTGTGTGTAGATAATGCCGTTTGTGAGCGTCGGTAAGGAAAACTCGAGTTCAATTGATCTCTATTATGAAGATCATGGATCTGGAAAGCCAGTTGTGCTTATACACGGGTACCCGCTTAGCGGAGCTTCATGGGAAAAGCAAATTCCAATCTTGCTTGATGCAGGGTTTCGCGTCATCACATATGATCGCAGAGGCTTTGGTAACTCTAGCAAGCCGACAACAGGCTATAACTATGATAACTTTGCCGAGGACCTTCATAAACTTGTGAAACATCTGGGGCTACATGATTTTTCTCTGGTTGGATTTTCGATGGGAGGTGGAGAAATTGCTCGATACTTTGGAAAGTACGGATCCAAAGGCGTGAAAAAAGCAGTCTTCATAAGTGCTGTTCCACCTTTCTTGCTTAAAACGCAAGACAATCCTGAAGGGGTGGATAAAGCTATCTTTGATGGGATTCAAAAAGCAATAGCAGCTGATCGTTATGCATTCTTTACAGAGTTCTTCAAGAATTTCTTCAATACTGATTTGCTTTTAGGCAAGAAAGTGAGCGAACAGACAGTCCAAGCATGCTGGAATCTAGCTGCTAGTGCGTCTGCCATTGCAAGCTATGCTTGCGTACCTACTTGGCATGAAGATTTCAGAAAAGATCTTTCCCGAGTCGATGTGCCAACTCTAATCATTCACGGTGATGCAGATCGTATTGTCCCCCTATCAGCATCAGGGGAAAAAACAGCAAAGTTAGTCAAAGAGGCACGGCTGGTGATAGTAAAGGATGGGCCTCATTGTATATCATGGACACACGCAGATGAAGTAAACTCTGCATTACTGGACTTTCTCAAATCCTAATTTGTTCTTTGATTTATTCTAATAAAAATAAAAATTGAAGTACCAAATTTAGAAGCTTTCCAAAAATGAAAAGATCATATGTAAATATGTCAATATTGTCTTCTTTTTTAATGCACAAAATACTTTTAGGTGCAATAATTGCAGCGGCATTTTTGCTGGCTTATCCCAGCTTGATGATACCGCAACAAAGTATTGCCCAAACAACAGATCAGAGTACAAGTACAGGCGGGACAACAGGTAGTGTACTGCAATGCAACACATCAACTCGCGCAGGGGTATCTATGACAATAGATGGATTAAATGGAGTAAATGGAAGCCCATGCGTATTTGAGATAAAGGATTGGAGCTTTGGTGTAGAAAATCCAACTACAATAGGCTCTGCAACAGGAGGTGCTGGTGCTGGCAAGGTCAGCTTCCATGATATTCACATCACAAAGACGACGGATAGCGCATCACCAACTTTGTTTCTAAATTCTGCAACTGGCGCACACTACAAAACAGTTACCATCCAAATGCGAAAGGCTGGCGGTGATCAACACTCAGCATTCTTAAAGTTCACCTTTGGTACTGTCTTTACTACAAAAATCGACTGGAGTGGACCTGGAGATGAAGGGCCGGAGGAATCAATCACCTTTGTCTATGGATCACTTGGAGTACAATACATACCACAAAGTACTGATGGTACAGTTGGTACGCCTATAACAAATTGCTTTGATTCTGTACGAAACACAATTTGTTAGCTTACACTTCCCCTTTTATTTTTTAAATCCTAACTTTTGGGTGCGGACATATCAGTCCTAGTCTTACATGACTCGAAAATTTGAATTCGGGCCAGTCAAAGTCTGACATTTGTTCTGGTTTGTCACACTTGTTCAAAATGGCGTAAATCAGGAGAAGTAACATCTTCCTTTTTCCATAGTTTTCTATCTTTTAGACATTGTCTCTGTTCGTCGTTTACTGGAAGATCATGTTCAATGAACACAGGAATATCTTTTACACCTAGTTCATCTGCTGCAACAGCTCTGTGTCTGCCATCATGATAAACAAACCGGCATTTTACCAAATCCAATTTTAGAAATGTGGCATCTTGCGGCTTGCATTTTTCAATTCTTTTTCGTTTGTGTTTTACAATCAATTCAGTAGTTCGTACTTCATCTTCTGTTCTCTTTTCAATAATTTCTCCCGCAAAAGCATAGTTGAGAAACTCGGATGGTTTCATTGTGGTATAAAGCAGTCTACCTGCACCAGCGTCTTTGGGGAAATTGGCATGAAACCCACCTGTCCTACTTCCTTCTTCGATGAAATAATTGGGATCATTTCTTTTTATTGCAGGAACTGGAATGCTTGGGGTCCATACGTGATTTTTTCTCTTCTTTCCTTTCTTTTTGCACATTCCATCAAGCCTTCTCTGAAACATTTCAGTAATAGATGATGGAGAGGATTCTAATGTTTCTAGCATACGTTCTGCCTCTGATCGTAATGGAACTGTTGCAAGATATCTTTTAGAAGAAAGACCGTATTTCTTTTTGTAAATCTTTTCCATAACATCAAGTAACTTACAATCATTTAGCCGGTTAAGAAAAACATCATTACGCTTTTTGGTTATTTTTGCTTTTTTCTTTCTCTTTGTACCATCAGCCACATTTCATAACCATCGCATCTATCTTATATTTTCTCCAATAAATCATTGAGCGAGTCTTACAGGACTTGCCTTGTTTGGAATTTGTAGTCTGACAAATTGCAAAAACTAAACTATTATGATGCCATTATCAATCAAATACTGAATTCCTTTTACAAATTCATCATCAGATATCTGATCATTTGCCCACCAACCAGCATCATTTTTTATCCACTGTGGTATTTGGCCAGGTTGTAATGATGTGTACTGAACAGTTTGAGGAATTTTGATTATTTTCTGTTGAATAAGGTATTGTATTCCTTTCATAAAATCAGAATTTCCAACATGTCCGTATGCCCACCATCCTGCAGTGAGTTTTACCCATGCTGGAATGGAAATAGTCTTTGATTCTTGGGATGTTTTGCTTGGAAAGACTGGTATTGATGGTTCATTATTGGTATGTGCTGTATTATTTGCAAGTTTCGTAAATTGTGCAACTGTCATGTTTGAAAATATATCGTAGAAGACACGGATTGGAAGAACTTTTCCATTTTTAAATATTAAATATTGTGCAGCATCGTATGTGTTATTAAAATACGGAGAATATGATGGAGACATTACTGTTACCATCTCTCCATATGGATTTTGCTGCATGATATTTGAAACAGTCGGCGGAACTAACATGTTAAGATAGAATTGTTTATGCAATTGGACTCCGTTAACTGAGAAGGTAATCGTTCCATTGTGCCAACCACTTGATGCGTTAGGTAAAATCACAAGCGATATTGGGAGTGTTTGATCACCTTGTTGAATATTTATGGCCGAACCTGATTGTAAAACAAGCCAATCTAGTTGATTTGAGATATTAACTAAAACTCCATTCAAGTTCTGGTTGCTGCTAAAATTTAGAGGGAGAGAAGCACCTGGAAATGCCCCAACGCTAAATGATGGTGGATTCCAAATAATTGCTGTTGATGCAATTGTTGTGTTATTAGCCTGAATTTCCTTTGCAACAGGCTCGATAGTTGATATTGTATAATTCTCATCTACAGTATTCTTAATAATTGAGATTGAATCATTATAGTTGTTAACCACATATTCCAAATTTCTTTCTGTATCAACAGCTACCTTGGAAGGGGCCATATCCATCTTGATTGTAGCCACAACAGTATTCTTGAATCCATCAATTACTGATACACCATCATATGAGGAAGATACATAGATTGTATTTGTTATGGGATTAACGGTTATTTCATGTGGATAGCCAGTCACTTGGATATTTCCAACTACCTTATTGGTATTACCATCTATGACGGAAACAGAATTATCATTTTGATTTGCAACATATATCTTGTCTGTTGTGGGATTTACAGATATTCCATAAGCTCCTTTGCCCACAAAGACTTCGTCTACAATCTTATTCGTGGTTCCATTAATTACATAAACTGAATCTGTCTTTCCTTGTAATGCGCCAGTTCTTGAATTTGTAACGTAAATCATATTGGTATTTGGATTGACAGTTACAAAAACTGGGTTGATTGCCTTAATCTTATCCACTATCTGGTTTGTCGTTCCCTTTATGATGTAAATTGATACATCTGAGACAGGATTGACGACATAAACCGTATTGGTAATTGGATTGACAGCAACATCACATGAACATAAACCAGTTTCAAATTGGCCTGTTACAGCATTCTTGTTTCCATCTATGACAGATACCTTATTTGTCAAATCATCAACGTAAATGGTATTTGTTTTTTCATTGATTGCTATTCTGTTGGCATCGTAACCAACATCGATTTTACTAATTATGTTAGTGGTACTTCCATTAATTACGTATACTTGACCAGAATGAGTACTCATGTAAATTAAATGAGTTTTTGAATTAACGGCAATTCCAGATGCTTGCTCATCTGTATGCCCCATAGTGTCTAAAGTATACGCAAATACATTATCTGCAAACAAAGAAACTAGTATGAGATTCAGGATAACCAAGGTTACCAACGAAAGATATGGCATATTTTTTGATTCGATTTGAAGACTAATACTATGAGTATGTCCTGATTTAGTACAAACGTATCATCTCATGCGATTCCAACAAATCATAACGGGTGAGTCTTACAGGACTCAGAGACTTTCTGAATAAATCTGAATCTTGTTGAAAATATTATTACACCAACCGAATCAGCCAAACTGTGATAGATAGTTACCGTTAGAATCAAACTTTTCTATTCTGTTATTGGTTAAATCTGTAACGTAAATATTTCCTGAACTGTCAATAGTGATTCCTTCTGGATTTATGAACTGGGCATGGCCTGAACCTAGTGAGCCAAACTGTGATAGATAGTTACCGTTAGAATCAAACTTCACTATTCTGCTGTTGCCTTGATCTATGACATAGATATTGCCAGATCTGTCAACTGTAATCGCATTTGGACCTTTGAGCTGACCATTACCTGAACCTGCAGTACCAAACTGTGATAGATAGTTACCGTTAGAATCGAACTTTTCTACTCTGCCGTTTGAGGGGCTATTAAAATCTGTAACGTAAATGTTTCCAGAGTGGTCAAGTGCAATCCCAAATGAACCAGCAATCTGGCCCTGACCTGAACCAGCAGTACCAAACTGTGATAGATAGTTACCGTTAGAATCGAATATCTCAATCCTGCAATTGGTCTCATCTGAGACGTAAATTTTTCCAGAGCTGTCAATTGCAATGGCAGTTGGATTTTGGAACTGGCCGTTGCCGTAGCCTGCAGTACCAAACTGTGAGAGATAGTTACCATTTGAATCGAACTTTTCTATTCTATTATTGCCAGAATCTGTGATGTAAATGTTATTTGCTTTGTCAATTGCTATATTTTGTGGAAAATGCGTCTGTCCGTTGCCTGATCCTTGCGAGCCAAAATACAACTGAAATACTCCTGCGGAATTGAATTTTTCTACTCTATCATTATCTAGGACGTAAATGTTGTCTGAGCTGTCAATTGCAATGCCAGATGGAAGGTTGATTTGGCGGGAATTGGTACTAAAATGATTTGAACTGTACATATTATTGAGTATTACACCAAATAATACACCATAAATAATTATTACAAGTGCAATTCCAACTGCACCTATTACTATTCCCAGAGTGAGTCCTTTTTTTGCCATTCTCTTATCTTCGTCTTTTATGACAAGATACATTATCAGACCACCCATGATTCCAAAGAAAATTGGTACCAAGTACCACGCTTTAGATGGCCTTTTGGCTGGTTCGGAAAAACTTTCGGTTGCTTTTGATTTTTCTAAAAGCTTTCCACAATTTATACAGATATCGGCATCAGGTGACGGTAATTCTTTACCACAATTTTTACAGTACAATAAACTCCGTCTCTTTTAACATCATATGAGTGTAGATTGTTGCTGTAAGACCAGTTGGTGGATCTGGTAGCGGTGGTGTTTGTGCTATTGCTTGCGAATTGAAAGCAAAAAGACTACATATTACAAATATTGAAATTGTTAACAAGAAAGACTTTTTGAGTTTACTGTCATCTTTCGATTTTTCCATTGTGTATTTTGTTCCTATTGAGATGGTGATCTATTCTGTTGCAGATAAAATGTTGCAGAATTTTCCCACTCGTTGCCGTCATATGATGATGTTACTACTGCTTGATATGAACCTGATTGGGCAGACGACGGTAAGTTGAATTGCAAACTTGCAACACCTGTGATATCGGTTGTAGCAGTCTTTGAGACAACGGTGATTCCCGTTGGGTCTTTGATGTCTACTTGAATATTTTGGTGTTGATTTATACCCGAGAAAACTACTGTAAGCGTTACCGTATCTCCTGAAAAGTATGATGATTTATCAGTCGAGATTGTAAGGCTGATGTGGGACGATGGTTGAGTAGATGATGAAGGTATTTGTGCAGTTGACTGACCAGATAAGGGTTGAGGAGATGGTGGAGGTGTTTGTGCAGTTGACTGATCATATGAGGGTTGAGGGGATGGTGTACAACCGCCATCAGCCATTAGTTTTCTAGTTGCAGTCATTGGCCATGCAGATTTAGCCACTTCTGCTTTATACATATCACACTCTGCAGCAGACAACTTTGGTGTAAATGGATGTAATAGTACCATCAATACTCCTGCAACAACTGAAATTGCAAATATTGCCACAGTCAAAATTATGCTCAAAATAATGCCCTTCTTGGCCATTTTTCTATCAGTATCTTTTAGGACAAGATACATGACTAGACCTCCTATGATTCCAAAGAAAATTGGTACTAGGTACCACGCTTTAGATGGTCTTTTGGCTGGTTCGGAAAAACTTTCGGTTGCTTTTGGCTCATTTGCCATGTTTGATGATGTTAATTTGAGACTATGAAGCTGTGTATGTTACAATTCCCCACAAACATGCTATCTCATCATTCCAACAAATCATAATTCACGATATTACGGTGTAGAGGAAATTTGTGTGTATGCAGAAGGTTGTACTAAATTAGAACACACTCATCGTATTAATCAATAAATCGTAAGCTCAGAAGGTGCAGGTGATCAATTAATGAAATTTGTGGATTCTGACTTTATAGCAGACATGCATCCAAAATCGTGGTTATCACAATATCGACAAAAATCTGTCTTTTATTTAACAAAAATGGCAATGTTCTATTCCTTACTTGGTGTGGGACTTTATTTTATTGGTCTGACGATGGCAACGCTGCTCATTCCAGGATATCAAGAACCAGTAACCAAGTTTTCACTCTTTGATGCAATCGTTGGAGGACCTGCAGAAGAACCTTTGTTTTTTGGAATACCATTTTACGCCATAGGAAACCAATTTGTAGTTTTGGGAACAGGAGCAGTATTTGTACTGTATGAGCTTGTAAATTCTAGTCAAACCGTTTTCACATTTCAAAATTTAAAGTACGGAAATTCATTGTTTGATATTTCTATACTTTTTTTTAGTCTGCGTACGTGGAAAAGTGGAAAAGGATGGTTTGCAGTAGTCTTTCTATCTTGCAATTTTATTGTAGAATTCTTCATACGATATGCCATTGGGCAACTTCCTTTGTCATTCTTTGGAGACAGCCAATCATTCATACTAACAATAGTAAATGATGTCACATATCTTATAGGTGTAGGAATTTTGTTAGTAATAACGTTCTTGCTATACAGATACCGTTCCAAAAAAGAAAGTGCGAGTAAAATGCAATCAATTAATAATTTACCATTTGAAAAAAATGAAAGTGCTTTATGGTATTTAGTGCCATTCTTTTTTGGAATCATAGGAGGACTAGTCATGTATCTTGTCCTAAAAGACGAAGATAAGAGAATGGCAAAAAAAGGCCTAGTACTAGGTATTGTAATGTCGGTGATTCATAGCATAGTTTACGTTATCATCATCTTTGTTGGACTATACAGTCTTGGTTTGAATCATCATCAGTTACACTGAGATCTAGATTTTTCAATTGTTTTCAGATCTTAATAGACTCTACAACAAATCATAACGCGAACCCTACAGGACCCAAATCTTCAGTAGATTCAGATCTGTGAGGGTTTGTATCCATATCCTGGGGGGGAGGATACTCTTTTTAGGAACTGATTTTCTATCATGATATAAGGAAAAGCGTGTTTTGAATGGTTAGCCTTCTTCCCTATGTAATCGGAGCCGCCGTGGTTGGAATACTGCACATGTCAGCCCCTGACCATTGGGTTACGATTTGCATGCTTGGAAGAAGTGCAAAATGGACTCGCACAAGGCTCTTTGGAACATCACTTGCAACCGCAATTGGTCATGTGGTTCTTTCCGTTGCACTGGGTCTTGGGGTTGTAGCAGTAGGACTAGTGTTTTCTCATCTGATTTCATTTTACCTGGATACTGGAATAGCAATAATTATGATCACTGTTGGCTTGATTGTTGGAATAAGACCTCTTGTAAGAAAAAATGAACATCATCACAAACATGACCATGATGAAGGTAATAAGAAAAACAGTGACAAACTAAATCGTGGCGTTGGATATTTTGCTGTACTAGGAGCGGCGCTTTCTCCAGACCTTAGCATAACGCCAATCTATCTTTCTGCAATAAAAGCTGGATTCTACTTTGCAATAGAGTTATCTGTCATCTTTGCGGCTGCTTCCATTTTGACACTCTTACTTTTAGTTCAGCTTGGTACAGTGGGACTTGCAAAAACTTTTGAGAAAATACCAGAAAAGTACAACGATTCAATGGTAGGCTTTGTAATTGCTGCTATAGGAATTTACATTCTTGTTGCAAGGTAGAGTTGGATAAACCATCCAACGAGATAAATATCACAAAGAGATGAAAAACATACCATGACTCATCATAAACTGCCTGAAGTAGAAAAAAGACTGGCGAGGATAGAGGGTCATGTTAAAGGCATAAGGAAAATGATTGATGAAGGAAAAAGCTATCCAGAAATTGTGCAGCAAATTACCGCAGTAAGAGCAGCTCTGGACGGTGCATTGGGAGTAATAGTTGAAGATCTGCTTGACCACATAAGTAAAACATCAAATGCTAAAGGAAAGAAAGCAGCCATTGAGCTAAAAGATACTGTATCAAAGATTCTTTAAAATAAAAAATTTGTAAAGTTTTGTAGCGAGCCTTACAGGACTCGGACTTTAGCGAGCTGTAGGTTTCTGTGAGGTATGTAAAATACATGTGTATAGTTTAAAGATAAGTAAATTTTATATTTCTAAAAATCTCTGATGTAAGACATTTTTCTATAAAATAATTATGTAATTTTTATTTTCATGAAATTAATATATTGTTGTACATCCTGCAATTGTCTGCAAAATGCTTTTTAATTCTAAAAGAATTACAAATTCAATGACTTTGAAGAAAATCTTCACAGCTTCGTTGGTTGTGGCCCTTGCAGCCTTTATGATCATACCTGCACTGGCAACAGGACCGGCAAGCTGGCAACATGTTGTTTCAAGTTCAGTCAATTCAAAAAATAGCCAGACTTCAACTCTCGGTGTTGTAGCTTCAGACAATATTCCAAGACACACTGATGTCCTTGGAGGCTTTGCATGGATCTATTCAAGTGGTCCAAGCACAGTCTTTGTAGCAGTAACACACAACGGAGTAAGAGACTGCTCAGAATCCAGATAGCTGGCATGCTCACAATGTAAATCTTGCATTTGGAGCATCTCCTGGCAGTAATGCATGCATCACAGGACTCTCTGATGCAAATGTAGGACTGTCCATCAATGGAAATACAATTTCAGTGAATGTCAGAAATTCTGAATTGACAGGAACGTTGTCAAGTACTGCAGTTGCATTTACTATAGTTCCAGACCCAGGTTGTGCGGGAACTGGACTGGGTGTAAATGTAAGCTAACTGCAACCACAATTTTTTTATTTTTAGAATCTTGTCATAACGAGTCTTACAGGACTCTAACCTTCAGTGGATTCAGATATGTAAGAGTCTGGAAAATACAAATTTTATCCTAATCTTGTGGATTTGTACTCAATGATATGAATACGTAAAATGTATTACCAATGTACTCAATATTGTTTATAATCAGACATATCAAATCAAGATCTCTAGTAAAATGGGGTATAGAATAAACCAACTAACTGTAGCCAAAATATTGTCAATTATTGTAATAGCTGTAGGTATAGCAGTGACATTTGGTTGGATTTTTGACATTGTTATCTTAAAGTCAATCTTCCCAAATTACGTGACGATGAAGTTTAGCTCTAGCATCTGTTTTATCTTCAGCGGAATTACACTCTACTTTATTGCAAGATTCAAGGAAGGAAAAGGAGCCATTGCTCATGTAGCTGTACCTACGTCAGGACTAGTCATTTTTCTCTTTATGGGAACATTTTTGATATCTAATTTTATCTCGTTTCAAACTGGCATAGAGAGTATTTTTGTCAAGGAATCAGGCAAAGTAATAGCAACAACAATTCCTGGCAGGCCATCGATTGCCACCATGGTGAATTTTATTTTGATAATAGCGTATGGAATTTTCTCAATGTCAAATTCTGTCAAACTTAGAAAATCAGCTGTCTGGATTGGCTACATTGTTACAGGAATCGGTTCTGTATCTCTTGTAGGCTATGTCACTAACTTGCCATTGCTCTATTATGCTAGTCCCGGAATCAGCACCGCTATGGCAATTCATACAGGTGTGTTATTTGTTATCTTGGGTTCCATAATGATTCTTTTACGATCTTACTACCAAGAGGTGAGCATTGAATCCCTAAAGATTGGAAAAAAACTAGTATCTTTATTCCTAATTGCATCAATTACTCCCATTATTTTTGTAGGTAGCCTATTCTATGGCATTACAAAACAGTCAGTTTCAGCAGATTCTTTTGGAGTTAGTATTTTCATAGTAGGTGCAATATCTGCTATAACCATAGGGATTTTTTCTATTTCCATATCAAGATCAATAATAAATCCCATTTTGAAGATCAAAGCTGTTGCTTCACAAATATCAACTGGTCACCTAGATCTACAAGCTGATGAAAATTCTAAAGATGAGTTGGGCGATCTTGCTAAAGCTTTCAATCAAATGACTAACAGGATCAAACAAAATGAAGAGACGAAGATTAAAAATGAAAAATTAATTTCGATTGGAGAATTAACATCTAGGCTGGCACATGATTTGAGAAACCCACTTTCTGTAATCAAAAGCTCTCTTAACATATTAAAATTAAGAAATCCAAATATGGATGAAAAATCTCTTGAGAACTTGAACAGACTAGATAGAGCAGTTTCAAGAATGACACATCAAATTGATGATGTCTTGGATTATGTCAAACCCAAGCCCTTGGCTCTAATTGATTCCTCATTATTAGAAATATTACATTCATCGCTCGAACGAATGATTACTTCTGATGATGTGATCATTCGATTACCAAAATATGACATAAAATTAGTTTGTGATAACGAAAAGATGGAGGTTGTTTTTGTAAACCTAATCTCCAACGCAGCTCAAGCAATGAATAACAAAGGTGAAATCATCATAGATGCAACAGAAACACAAGATCAAATCTTAATAGAAGTAAAGGACAATGGACCCGGAATACCAGATCGCATTATTCCAAAAATATTTGACCCATTATTTACAACAAGGCAGATTGGAACAGGTCTAGGTCTAGTAAGCTGTAAAAGTATTGTTGAAAAACACGGAGGAAAAATTGAAGTGAAGACAGAAATTGGCAAGGGCACTACTTTTATTATAAAATTACCCAAATCTAAACTTGATTAGTAAATAGAATAAAAATTCATCCAATCAACCTTTACCGGATTATACTCATCAGATTCAGACCTGTGAGAGTCTGGACAAGAATAAAAGACATTGATTCAAAAATTATGAATGATTCTGGGTCTATTTCGCCAAGTCATTTTAAGATGTTAGTTTAGTGTCAATTATAAATTTCAAAGTATTTGGAGTGATTGCATAATCAGTTCTTAAACCCAATTCCTCAAAAACAGATTTGTATCGACTTGCCAAATAAATTGACCATTTTTTACTCATATCGTGTTGAATTACAAAGGTATGTTTTGTATCTTCCACGATGTGTTTGAACTTCCATTCCGATATTTTTGCTCTTGCCTCAATTAGGTCTATTACCGCTTTAGCGTCAAACTCGTCTTTTAGCAATAATGCAATGTCTCGAAATTCACTGCTTTGTACGTCTTGAGCAATATTTTGTATATCCTTCTCTGGTATCTTGTCGAGAAGCTTGATGAGCAATCCCTTCGTAGCTGGTACATAGCCTGCTTTTGCAGCATTGGCATGCCAATCTACATGATGTTTTAGAACTTGATTTACAAGTGTGCTAAGAGAGACCTCGCTTTGATTTGATTCCGTTTTTAACAGGCTCATAACGCGCTTATCTATCCTAAAGGTTGCACTTTCAGTATGAGAGCCCACTTTTGTGTCCAACTTGGTTTCTACACGTAATACTAGCAAATAAGACTGTCTTACACTGTAATAATCCTATTACAAGTAAAACGGTATCAAATCAAAATTACAATGCATTCCTACTTTTAAAATATACTGTTCAGCACTCTTTATTTAATGTCAAAAAATGAAATCATTTCTTGTGAGCAAATTGATAGTGATCTAATAATCTGTACTGTAGAAAAGCATCTCATTATTAACGGAAATTCATTATACAATAAAATTATTGAGGAATTATCCATAAATGGTTACACACTGGACAATTGTTACATGACTCCTGAAATATTAGCAAATGTACTCAAGAAATATTTTGGAATTAGAAGTCACGATATTATGCTGTCTATAGAAAAAGACTTGAGGAAAGGTACATCTTCTAAAACAATAAATGGATTTCTTGATAAATTATGTTCATCTTTTTATCTCACAATTAATCTATTGCGACAACACGGCGTTGTAGGATATTAAAACCATTCAGGGGAATAATATTTTGGCAATAGAGTTCAAATGTTCTGATGTAGGATTAGATTGTAGATGGTCTGTAATTGCATCTACTGACGATATCATTATGGAAACCATATCGGATCATCTTGCTAGTGAACACAATATGAAAGAAATTCCTCATGCATTGAGGGATAAAATAAAAAACTCCATCAACCATACGGGATTCAATTGATCCTAAAGATTCTCCAACAAATCATATGCGAAACTTACAGAACTTGTGTATCACAATGATACTAGATTAAAACTCATCATTCCATATAACAAATGGAATTGTTCATCACTAGAATTTTTGATGCTCGACGTGATCGTGTGTGGAAAACTTGGACCAATCCAGAGATGTTTATGAAATGGGTAGGGTCCAAAATAGTCCCGTTATATAGCCACTTTAACAAAGAATTGATTATAACCTAACTTCCATATCATTTACATACTTGAGGCCAATTTTTACCATGAAATCATGTATCTTCTCATAATCGACTAGAAACTCTTTGCCTTTGTCTGTTAGTACAAGTGGTTTTTTTATGATCATTTTACTATCTTCAAGCTCATCAAAATATTTGTTAATCTTATCATATGACATGTTACTAAGAAATTGTATTCTGGTAGGTCTGACGTCGCCGTATGTAGCTTCAGACTTGATAGCGGTCAAAATAGAATAATAGATCTCTAGTTTGTTCCTACGTGAATGGACAGCCATATTATTTCTATTATGGTGACAAACGTATGTAGATGTATGTAATATTTTTTACTTACAATTAAAATTTCGTTTTATTGTATATGATAATGCTGTTTTTAAATAATTTAATGCAGATATTTCAAAATAGGTTGTAAAATCTAATGTTTTCGTAATGGGCTTTAAAATCACGCCCGTTGTACTATTCTAATGATTGTATGACAAGTACCATGATACACATCTTGTTACTCACCCAAGTGCACGAGTGTTTTATATAAAAAAATTCATTTAGAATATAATGACAATCTCACACAAAAATGACGAACCAACAACTGCTATAGTCATAGATGATGATCACGATGCAGCAGATGCCTTCTCTGAATACCTTGAACTAATGAAAATCCGTGTTTTAGGCAAGGGCTACAATGGCAAGGATGCCGTAGATATGTATCTTAAATTCAGACCCAGCATTGTCTTTTTGGATGTAATGATGCCAGATTACGACGGCATCTATGCGCTTGAAAAGATCAAAGAGATTAATCCTCGTGCTAGCATAATAATAATAACAGCTGATCAAACTGAAGAGAGAGAAAACAAACTAGTCAAGCTTGGTGCGTCAGAAATTATCTACAAGCCTATTGAGTTTGATAGTATGAGATTAGTCACAGGACATAACTGATGACCATCTCAGATAACAAAAACAAAATAAAACAAAAAACAGCAATAGTAGTTGATGATGACATTGATACACTTGATGTCTTTTGTGAGTGTCTGGAGCTTTACCAATTTAGAATTGTAGGTAAAGCATACAATGGTGAAAAGGTAGCAGAGTTGTATTCAACCTTCAAGCCAGATGTGGTTTTTCTTGATGTGATGATGGATAAATATGACGGCATTTATGCACTAGAGCAAATAAGAAAAGTGGATCCAAATGCCATAGTGATAATGGTTACTGCTGATCTTACAAAAGATACATCTGATAATATAGAACGTTTGAAGGCATCTGCTTTAATTTACAAGCCATTTGATCTAAAAAATGTAATAAATATTGTAGAGAACATGATTGGTTCAGAGAGAAATAATGCACCTGTTTTTGAGCAGCCAGAATTACTAGTACCGCATACTGAATTGACTTTCAATGCATATCCAAAAGAAACAAGGGTGGTTGAAAAATGAAATCAGAGCTAATCCACGACTTGGAGCAACAGAAAATTTTTCTAAAAGAGATAAACTCAACTTTACGAATGCAAAACCAAGAGTTACAAAACAAGAACGCGGTTAATGCTCAATTAGTTAAACAAAAAGCTCTATCACAGCTACAATCTGAGCACAAAATCAAACAGATTATGGTAATCAATGGTTTTCAAAGAAAACATGCGTCACTAGCAGGCATTATTGCAGTTGTAGGGTTGACCATATTTGGATATTCATTTCATGAGAATCAGGTTCTCATAAATACAATACCAAATCAACTTGCAAACTACAACTCTAACTATGTCATACAAAACCTACAAGGTAATACAGTAAACACATGGCTTGCATGGCACCTTGTTACTGGACAGGTCTTGCATGTTGATATCATAAATGAAGCCGGTATATCGCCAGACAAGATATTTGCTGTAAAAGATTCCATTTTATCAACACAGACAGTAACCCTTGATAATTCATTATTAAACAAAGGTCCCTCAGGTACATCAGTATATTACAAAGGGTGGGCGGGGGCATTAACTGCTGCAACTGCACAGAAAACACACTTTTACATTCCAGAAAAATTTGAGGTAAGTGATTCACCAAATGGTGCAGGCGAGATTATAATCACGCTTACCAGAGATGAAAACCCAGATGGACTATCAGGATATACAAAATCAATCGCAGATGGCAACCAGATACTAAAGACTACAATAACAATATACAATGCAGACCAGCTTTCTGCAAATCAGATTGGTGCCATTGTAAGACATGAGTTTGGACACGCTATGGGCCTTGCACATTCATCTGCTCCAGAAGATCTGATGCATGCAACCATTCAGACAGATTATCCATACATTTCTGGCTGTGACATTCATGCAATAACTTCACTATACAATGACAAACAATCAAGCCAAGTGGTGTGTCAGACGTGATGCATATAGAAAATCACGTAGAGCAAATCAGAGTACACAACTATCTACTCCAAATATGTACATGTTGCAAAAAGGAATTACAACTATCCGAAGGCGATATAATTTATGGTAATAATTGGTATCATAAAGATTGTTTTAAGGGATTGGAACAAAACTCAAAGATTCCAAGTGATACATAAAATGACATTGCATATGATTGACACGTCACTACAAAGAAAAACGGTTTAATAATAAATGAGTAATCAAACCAAAAAGATTTCACATAAAATCTTTTTTCTTGTAGGAATTCAGATTACAATAATGGTTACAAGCTTTATTCTTATTGAATCACTTGAATCAAAACAGGCATTTGACGGAAATTCTATTAACACTGCTGGAAAAAATAGATTTCTTACTGAAATGGTACTCAACGCTGTAAAAGATAACTACATAGGGGAAAAGTCAAGTGGAGATCCTATTTCGGCATTGGCAGTTTATGAAAATAACTTGCAGCTATTAAAAACAGGAGGTACTCAAATGGGCGCCCCTATATCTCCACTGCCTAAAGAATTTCAGGGACAGTGGGAAAACATTCACAATTTGTATTTAGATTACCAAGCAAAGATACAAAGTTTTGTAAAATCTGATTCTGCCAACTATAGAAAAA
Source organism: Nitrosopumilaceae archaeon (assembly GCA_035631875.1). Classification (NCBI taxonomy): domain Archaea; kingdom Thermoproteati; phylum Nitrososphaerota; class Nitrososphaeria; order Nitrosopumilales; family Nitrosopumilaceae; species Nitrosopumilaceae archaeon. The sequence goes on from DASQHX010000006.1 coordinate 44,780, forward strand.
CAACATTAGTAGAAATTTCCTCACTTGCTGACAAATTGGTACAACAAAATGATATTTTGACAGTTAAGATGGCATCAGTTACTCAAAACTCGCATACCATGCAAATGTTGCTGCAGGCTTTTCTTGTCATAATAAACATTGTTGCCCTTCTTTTCATGATAAAAATGATCTATAATAGTTTGAAAAACAAGGCAGAACAATTGGTAAAAGCAGAAAAAGACATGGCTGTAGATAGAAAATACAGGAAACTTTACGATGGATTACCAGATCTTTGTCGTACCATAAATGAAGACGGGATCATATTGGATTGTAATGTGGTTTATGCAAATAGTCTTGGATATTCAAAAGAGGAAGTTATAGGAAAATCAATATTTGAGCACGTTGCTGACAAAAGCTTTTCCAGTCTTCATGATTCGTTTGTAGCATGGAGAAGTTATGGACATGTGCAAAGTAGAGATATATGGTTTAAAAGAAAAGATGGCAGTATCTTTCCAGCACTTCTTAATGCAACCAAACTTATCGATGAAAATTACAAATGTGTGATAAGCAATACGGTAATAAGAGATATGTCAGATATTTATAATATAAGAAAAGAATTAGAAGATCAAAAGCTAAAACGATTATCTGCAATTGGTGAAATAGCATCTAGACTTGCCCATGATTTACGAAATCCTCTTTCAATCTTGAAAAACACAGTTGAGATAATAAAAATCAAATATTCAAACAACACATTAGATCCAGTTCCCTTTAACACACATTGTGCAAAAATCGATAATGCAATTTCTCGCATGTCCCATCAGTTAGATGACGTACTTGATTTTGTAAGAATATCTCCTCTTAATCTAACTGAAGTGTCACTGTTACCTTTTGTAAGAAGCATATGTGAAAAAATTCCTCATTCCAAAAATATTAAGATTGAGTTGCCAACCAATTATTATCATATAACATGCGATGAGAAAAAACTTGAAGTCGTTCTTACAAATCTTCTTGTAAATGCCGTAGATGCAATAGGTGATAATGCGGGCAAGATCACTATCAGATTTATTATGAATGATGAGAATATGAAAATAGAAATAACTGATACAGGTTCAGGCATTCCAGAGGATATCAAAGATAAGATATTTGAGCCATTATTTACGACAAAACAGAAAGGAACCGGTCTTGGACTGGTTAGCTGTAAAAACATAATAGAACAACATGGAGGGAAAATATGGGCTGAAAGTAAAGTGGGCAGTGGTACTACCATGTATATGTCCTTACCAACAAAAATCAATACCCAACAACAGATAGTTGAATCAATTCCCAAGTAGTTTTATTTATTTTTTTAAAAGAGAACTAAACTAACTGAACAATTCCATGATGTCTTATAGGATTCATGGTGATTCTACTATGAACTGTCCTTTCATAGTAGGCTGGTGAAACGTGCAGATAAATGGAAATATTCCTGCAGTGTCTGCATCAAAAGTTATAGTTTTATTTTCTCCAGGGCCTAGTGCCACGTTTATGTTGTATGCATTATCTGATATTGTAAATGAGTGATGGTCCCCTCCCTGGGGTTCAGTATTAAAGAAATGAATTACTACCGTATCGCCTTTGTTAACTGTCATAGTAGGCATGCTGTATACATCATGTGGCATTGCCATTTTTGTTTCGTTAAAGTCTGGTATGTTACTATTGAATAACCAAAATTCTCTTGTAACTCCAATGTAATGAAGATCAGATTGAGTATGTGATTGATAAGGTACTATTAATGCAACCAAGGCAATGGCAACTGAAGATATTGCTATAGCTGCTACAATCTTTGTATTTTCCATAACAACATCGCTTGGTTTTATTCATTTAATCTTTATCTCCCATTCTCATCAGATGATAATGGCAATTATCATTTTAAGTATGACAAAGCACTGTCACCTGTGAACAAAAAAAGTGTAATTATCGCTGCAGTAATTGTACTAGTTGCAATTGCCATAGGTACAGTTACTATTTCCAAGGCGATTCTAGGAGATGTTAAAACAAAACTTCCAGGTGAGGAAGGTACAGAAAACATACTGCACGTACAAGAATCAAACAACACATCTCATGTACAAACGTCAAACAATACAGAATCTACTGAATCGGGGCCATGACACATTTCCAAATTTTTTATTTAATTAATTTAATCTCGCGCATAAACTATAATTCCATTTTTATTATATCCCAGTCGCATTCATACAGTCAAGTTTCATCAAAACACTTTATATCGATAGATACTACAATTTTTTGAAATGGATCAAGTTCATTACATACTTCTTGTAGCGCATCTGATTGTTGGTTTCATACTGGTTTTTTATGCAGCAAAGGCATTCAAGAAAACAAAATATGCTCCCATGATGCTTCTTGCAATAGGATTTACCCTGCTTGTTATAGGCGAGACTCTAATAGAGAATGCATTTTCGTTTCTAAATAATGGAGATATGCAGAAGATTATTGAAGAAGGCTTTGAAATAGCTGGATTTATTGTACTCATTTTAGCCGTCAAAAAAAGCTGAAATGGAAAGTGATGATGACATTTTATCTGTACTTGGAGACAAGTACAGTAGGGAAATAATAATACTGTTAAGCAGTAGTGAATTATCAGCACAACAAATATCATCCAAGCTTGGAATTCCAATTTCAACCACTTATCGGAAGATAAAGTTTCTTGAATTTCTCAAAATAATAAAAAAGACAAAGGTTGTAAGAACCTTAGAGGGACTAGACGAGAGCTATTACAAATGCATAGTATTAGAGATTAACATAAAATTCAAGGATGGCAAGATATTATACGCGATAGAACAGGCTAACATGAGTGACAAAATAGTTCGACTCTGGGAAAAATTTTCAGAAAAATGAGTTGATTTTATTGTGATACTGCTATTTTTTCTTTCTTCCATTTTCGTAAAAGCAGCAAAGATACCACAACTATGGCACCCTGAGTGATTTTAGCCAATACGTCTATCATGCCGATATCATTTTGGATTCCAACTAGTGGAAGATTGATAGTCCTTGATGTCACATAGAGTCCAACCAACGCTACTGAGATTAGGCTTGCGATGACATACGGTGCCCTGCTATGAAGCCTGTTTTTGATCATCCATATGCCTAGTGGAAGATATGTTATAGCTGCAGTTGTAAATAACATAGTTTGGATCTGGCTCCCAGCATCTCCAGATTCTTTCATTTGCGAGTAAGCTGTAACAAAATAGATTCCGCTATTTGCAAGTACTAGGATTACTGCAATCATAATGAATCGTTGTGTAGATTTTTTCATCATATGTGTTTTAGATTCTCTATTTAATTGCCTAACTACCATTCTCATTAGATGAAAATGGCAGAACCGGTTTTATTCTAATTTGCATATTAGTTATTTAATGAAATTATCTTCATACGTACTAATGGCACTTGTCATACTTGCCACTAGTGCTCCAACATTAGCTCTTGCACAATATGAAAACGATGGAAATGATCAAGGAGGCATGATGATCATGACAATTTTTAGTTTAACATTATACATTACCATATCCGCAATACTTGGCGTAGTTGGATATTCGATTTGGCGAGTATATCAAATTAGAAGAAAGACTGTAAAGAAACTGGCGTAATCTTTATGCAAATTTTTTCTACCACCTTGTACTTGAAAATATCAGTAATAGCAGCACTAGTATTTGTTCCTACCATGGCCTACGCTGATGATGGTATGGGATTTAACACCGCATCTACTCTTGGCTGGTTAGCCATTGGATGTGGGATGGCAGCAAATCTCTCGCTTGTCATATTCAAAATGGTAAGAAAGATTCCTGTCATGAAATTAGTTGGTGGTTCTTGTACCTCACAGGGTTTGACATCCATGTACCAACCGGTGCTGAATTTCCATATCATGTTAAATTCAGTAGGATTCTTTGCTGGTTTATCACATGGGTTTATGCTGATTGGAGGACTGGACTACATCTCACTTTCGCTAGTTATAGTCATGACAGTTTCAATGATCAGCGGCATAATACTCAGACTCGCATCTGGTAAAAATCTGAAATTCTTCAGTAGACTAGTTCATGGTCAAGCTATCCTTGCAGCATTACTAGTAACACTCGTAGTTTTACACGTAATTACAAGATGGCATCATGGAATTATTATGAATTACATATGAAGCAATTCATCTATAACCAAAAGATCACATGCAAACAATGCGATTACAGTTCTTAGCAATCACATGGGTTTTGAATTATAATTAAAAAACTCATCAAAGATTCATTATCTACGACCAAGTCCCAACAAGGAGATTGTCTCACCATCAGTGTCTTGTGCAACTGGATGACCAGATTCCTCTTTTGGATCAAGTGAATAGATAGCCTTAGCTGTAAACATTAGTACGTCAGGAGTTTTATTCTGACTTAATCTTTCAAATATCTTTGATGACGTCTTGCCAGTGACTGAGCGAGTAATTATGTCTGTAATTTTTAATTTCTGTTTTTCATCTGTTACAAAGCTAACTTTGCCTTTTAGTTGGAATCCTTTCAATTCCTTTTTATCAAAGACAACTACACTCACCCATGGAATTGTTTTAAAATTTCCTTGTGATTTGTGTTTGAAAAAGTCAAGCCAGTAAATTATATCGTTTGAATAATAAAATGAGGTTCGTGGAGACAGGTTACACACACCATTTGCATCGACAGAGCCAACGACAATGAATTTTTGGTTGCGAAGCATCTCTTGAACTGCGGTCGTTAATGTTACCATGATGAATCTGTCTTCTTGTTACTATTAAAGGTAAAATATGATTATCTGAAATAGGAATATTACCGACATAATAATCGAATAACTTTCAATTCTAATCTAAAATGTACTTAATAAGAAACAATTATCATAACTGATAATTTATGACGTCATTATATACGCCCTAGACATTTTACAATTTCGTTGAAGATCTTTATTATAATGATTGGACTTGTTTTAGGCAGCATAGTTGTTTTTAGCACTGCGTATGCATCTTCATCACTATTAGAGATAAAGGGTACTGGCGGTGCTGTGATAAATGGACAGGTTCCAAAACTATACACTACCACATTTCAAATGATATTAGCTGATAAATCTACAATTTTAATGGGTTCTGTAATGATGTGGGGAAATGATGCACACATTTATGCAAAATTCATGACTGACAAATGGACATTTTCATATGCAGAAGACGGTTCGTTCCACGGTGAAGGTCCAGTACAAACACAACAAGGAGAGATTTACAATGTTGTTCTGGATGGAGAAAGAGTATTTGCCACAAACTTTGGTTCCATGTGGAAGATTAGTGCAACAATGCAAGGAAATGACAAAAATTTTGTTATAAATTATCTTGTGACAGGAAAAGACCCGTATCCAACAGTTAATGTTTCAACAAGTTCCAAGGTATTGATCCCAAACGGAAACTCGGCTCTTGCAAATACTGGCTTCTTTATCCCATTAAACTTGGAAGCAATTAGGGGTACAACAGTAGTATGGCAAAATGAAGATAACATAGGCCACACTGTTCAAAGCCAGGACGACAAAGGCAACGTCATCTCATTGTTTAACAGCAACTTGCTAAAGACTGGTGATACTTTTAGCTACAAATTCGATAAACCAGGAGTATATCATTATTTCTGTACAATACATCCTTGGAGAATAGGCATTGTAACAGTATCATAGATTTTTCTAAAATTCCATAATTTCTTATGAAACTCTGATTATCAAAATTGATAATTCACTTTTCGCTTTAAATAATATAATTATACTTAGGATATCATGCCTCAAACAATCGAAACTCAGTACGATAATTTTATTTCAGAGGTAAGTAATGAATTACAAAAAGTTGATCCGCAACTGGCAATGCAGGTGATGTATTATGAAAGGCGATTTACTGATGTTGATCCTCACGTGGAATTACACATACATTACAAAGAGGGAACAAATTTGGATAAAAAGAAAGACGAACTAGATGAAAGGTATGGACTTCTACTTGGAAAGGAAGGAAATCATGGCATGAGAGCTGTTGGCATAATGAATTTGAATAGGATTTACGAGATTTCGACAGACGATGACGTAGAAGAAGTCAGTGGATTTGCTTCCTGCGCATCATATTAGATTCGTGACATAAAATGGAAGAACCAAAATTGCCAAAATTTTCATGGGGTAAGACTTTCGAGTATAATTCTGGACATAACAAGAGCGAATGGGGAATGTCTGACAATGACAAAGAATCTAATACCAAATTCGTTGTTGCATATACAATCAAGGGAGACTTGGCAAACGTAGATACTCGTGGATTTTTAACTTCTCATTGATGAAAAAAATTCTACTAATTAGATAATTAGCTAGTGTTGGCATGTCCTCACAAAAGAGAAAATGATTTTTTGTATTTATTCTCTAATTTTTCATTCGTAATAAAATCTGGTCACATAATTTGCTCATTTCTGAATCAGACCCGATACTACATAGTCTTGTTAGATCAGCTGTTGATACCATTCCTACCAATCTACCTTTGTCTACCACAGGTACTCTGTGAATTCGTCTTACCTTCATAAGTTGAGCAAGCTCCCAAACAGTTTCATCAGGATTGATTACAATTAATGGAGAAGACATTGTTTCCTTTATTTTAGTAGATAACGACTTTCCCTGTGCGACAATTTTTCTAACAAAATCTCTTTCTGTTAGGATTCCAACTACGGTATTTTTTTCAGTCACAATTATTGAGCCTATTTTTGCATCTTCCATCATTTTTGCGGCATCCTTTACAGTCATAGATGAGTCAATTGACAAAACGGGTTTTTTCATAATGTCTTTTACAAAACTTCCGACCATGCAAATGGTTGCAGTTTTATACTTAAAAACTCAAAATTAGATTATCAAGTGTGATAATTAAAAAAGAAATTCACTGTGTGAGACTAGTAAACATGCTCGCTAAACTCAGATCCTAAAGCAATGCTTGCTATTGTAGTATTAGGAGTGGTACGTGATTTCATTGTAAGATTAGGCAAAAATTGGTGAAAGATTTGTTTTAGCAACATTTCTGTAAAAAGGGACCACTTTATACCCAGATTGTGCTGGATGATAAAATGATGAATCTCTCCTTCAATTCTATGATCCGATGTCATGCCAGATGCTTTCATATAATCCTCAAATGCTTCGATCGCTCTTTTGAGATCATAACTACCTTTCATGAACATAACCCAGTCTTTTATCAGTGGCAATATGGCATCGATTATTTTGTTTATCACATCTCCTTCCATCTCATCACCTAGTGTTTTGAGAATGTCTTTTGGAACAGGTATCATCCCAATTTTATCTGCAAATCTATCCCATTTGACGTATTTTTCTAAAATTTGTTTTACAAGAACATTTTGAGATATCTCTCTTTGCATGGCCTCTGTCTCAAGCTCGTCGACAATAAAACTTGGTAATCTGTAACTAATACTCCTGGTCTGTTCATGCTTTGGAGGGTGTGGCTGCCTTTTTACTACCATCGGTGACTCTAGCTGACGTAAACTATTAAAACTATTGAAATTTTCTTTTATGTTATTTTTTACCGTGAGTGATATGAACCCTGTCTATGTGGTCACAAAGCAATTTATTATTCTTGAATTTTGCCGAACAGTAAGGACAAAACGTCTTGTCCACAATTTCTAATTCTGGTAACAAAATATTACTTTCTTTCAAATTTCCACATACCTGTTTTTGTGTAATTAGTCCAACTGGACGCTTATCCATGACAACCAATCTGCGTATGTCGTTTTTCTTCATGATCTCAAGGGCTTCTCTAACTAGTGCACTCTTGTTTATCGATATGATAGGACTTTTTGTTATCTCTTTAAGCGTGGTCTTTGTAGGATCAAGTCCTTTTGCTACGACATCATAAAGAATGTCTTTTTCTGTAACCATTCCAATTATTTTATTTTTTTCAAAAACTAGAATACTGTCTACTTTTGACTCTACCATAGATTTTGCCGCATCTTGAATTGTAAGATTGCTTGAAATGGTAGTCATTTTGGGGTTTGTAAATTTTGAGACAGGCTCATTGAGAAGATCTAATGCCATTATGTTATTTCCCTACATGATGAATTTAACTGAAGGGTTGTTTCTCATTTGTGGTAATAATGTGTAAATTGGATTATTTGCAATTTAATATATTGTCAATACAAAGTAGATCAAAGACTGTTAAAATTATCAGACCTGATTATCAGTCTTGATATTTTTAAAAGGCCTCTTATTTACTTGGAACAGCATATAAAAAATGCAGTTAAAAAATGCTAGTCTTAACCAGGTAATCAAGAGAACAATCACAATTTCACCAAAAATAACACTTCTTGATGCAAGGCAAATATTGTTGAGGCATAAAATTAGTAGGTTAATAGTATTACAAAATGAGAAACCGGTTGGAATAATAACGGAAAAAGATGTTGTTCGTGCAATTTATCAATTGGGAGGTAAACCAATTGAAGCCATTCGTGTAGACGAGTTCATGTCAAAAAAACTAGTCTCGATAACAGAAAAAGATACAATTTATGATTGTGCAAAACTGATGTTATCCCACCGGATTAGTTCCATCATAGTATTAAAAAAAGATGGCAGTTTAGCTGGAATAATAACAAAAACCGATTTAGCGTCTATATTTTTGACGCAAGCATCATCCCCACTACAAATATCAAAAGTCATGACAAAAGATGTCATTACAGTCAAACCTGCTGATTCGCTTCTTTATGTAGAAAGCGTACTTGTGAATAATAGAATATCAAGAGTGGTGGTTGAAAGAAAAAAAATACCAGTAGGGATTATTACTCATCGAGATTTTATACCTGCAAAAATGCCGTTATGGATAAAACAATATGCAGATCCAAAAGAAACTGAAGAATTTACTTTAGGGGCGCATCCTCACGAGTACAAATCGAATCAACTAAGCTATCTTCTTACATTCATAGCAGCAGACATCATGACCTCAAACCCTGTGATAGTAGATGTGAAAGAGGACGTTTCTACTGCCGCCTTGCTTATGATTAGGCACGGAATAAGCGGATTGCCTGTAGTAAGAAATTCGTTGCTTGCCGGAATAATAACAAAAACTGACATTGTAAAAGCAATTACGTTTGAGAAATAATCTCTAATAGATCAAAATCTACATTCTATAAATAAGAACTAGAATTAGAAATATACAATAAATCGAAACTGATTTTAATTATCCCAGTATTCGTAATCGTCTAATAAATTCTGATAAAGTTCAGCTTTGTAGTTTTCAGAATCTGATAATATCGTATTGAAATGTTTTACAAAATCTGTAACTGTAATGATTCCAAGTGGTTGATTGTTGTCTGTAACAACCACTCTTCTTATCTTCTTATCAAGCATTTTTCTAGCTATCTCATCTGCGGGAGTATGGGATGATACCATTGTAATAGGAGAAGTCATGATTTCTGTTGCAGCAAGTTCAGAAGCTCTTTTGTTTAGTACAATAACTTTGGATAACAAATCTCTTTCTGTTACTATGCCTTGAGGTATTTCATTTTTTGTAAGAACTACACAACTGACGTTATTTTTGCCCATTATTTTTGCAATCTCAAATGCAGAAACAGTTGAATCAAGAGTAATGAGCTTCTTGCTCATTATGTCACGTGCAATACTCATAGAGTTCATGCTCTTTTTTGATATAAATCACCTAGTAAAATTATCAGGGTTGATAATGATGAAAAACCATTTTTGATAATTAACGAAGCATCTTTAATATAACAAGTTCTACCTTAATTGATAAAAGTTTGAAAAACGAATTTCTCTTTCAAGATCTCTATCTTAAAAATAATAAAAGCATAATCAAGTCTGTTGTTGTTCCGCTTTCATGTTGTGTGTGCAAAAAAGAACTAAATGGAATTTCATTGACTGCGAAAGAAATCAACGGAAAAACAGTCTTTCTTTGTTCACACCATTATCAGGCAGAACCTTATAAAATCGCCTTTAGGAAGCAATGAATGATGACGATACAGCCTGAGATAAAAGAAATTATAGAAAATCAGATGGACTTGATGATAAAACAGACAAAAGCCTATCTACCATTTATCAAACTGGCCTTTCCTGGAGTAAAAGACCTGTCAGAAATGTGCTTTAATTTGATCGTTGGAAATGTACTCACCACATTTGTATCTCAGTATGCCATGAGAATGCAATATCCTAAAGAGCCGGATTTTATAGAATTTGGTATGATTACACAAAGCTACAAAGAAAAAATCAAGGAAATGTTCTAGATGATGATCCGAAACATTCTGGTTCCATACGAGGGGTCACCAATGTCGAAAAAGGCACTAGAGTTGGGAAAAGAAATTGCGCGAAATTTTAACGCAACACTGAATATTTTGATGGTAGTTCCACTCTATTATCCTATTAGTGATTCAATATACGTGGGTGCGATGGCTACTAATTATCAAAAAATTGTAAAAGAGCTAACAACTCAAGGAGAAAAAGATCTTGGTAAGGTGACAGAAAAATGTCGTGAAGAGGGTGCAAAGGCATCTTACAAGATAGTTCATGATGATGTCTCTAATGCAATTTTAAAACAAGCCAAGAAAAATAAGACTGATCTTATAATAATGGGTAGCAGGCGCATGAAAGGTCTTGCAGCAATCAAAAGAATTGGTAGCACAGCTAGATATGTTTCTGAACATGCTACATGCCCTGTAACTATAGTACACTAACACATTTTGTTATAGAAACTAATCTATTCGTATTTTCTTTCCAGTACTTATTTTAGGCAAAGAAATTCTAAGTATGCCATTTTTGAATTTAGAAGAAATTCGTTTTATATTAATTGCTGGTGGGAGAGGAAGTGTTTTTTTGAAATAATCAAATTCTGTTACACAATTAAACTTGGAAACACAATATATTTTTTCAAGCTTAGCTTTGATAATCAAATGATGTGTAGTAAGAATTACGCATATATTCTTCTTATTTACAAAAGGCAGATCTATTTCTAAAATCCATTCTGCATCTTTTTCCTCAAGGCGAGAAAGCGGCATGAGCTCTTTGTTGAGAAAATCATCAATTTCTTTGCCTAATGTGTTAACCTGCCTTCCAAACATTGAGAGAAAATTGCTTGTCATGTCCTATTTGTAAATTTGTGGTGGTACTGTGGGTTGTTCTTTTCCTTGCTGTAGGACGCCCAAGGTTTCTTCCATTAGTTGTCTATTGTGTAGTCGTAAAAAGTCAATCTGGTCTTTAAATTCGGTCAATTCTATCTCGATCTTGAGCATTCGCGAAATCGTCTTTATGGTATGCATTGCAGATTCGGGATCTGGAAAGAAAAAATTACATTCTGTATAAAGAACCATTACAGGAATTGGTGAGTTTTTTAAGATGGATAGTATGGTCGCATCAGGCCCAGTAATCATTCCAGAGAGAAATTTTGGTATTTCGTTTTCATACAGTGTTTTTTCAAGACTTTGTTTTGTTACAAGACCATACGTCGATAGTTTAGACGAATTTCTTTCCGGAACATGAATACCATTAAAAATTATGATGTAATCAATGTTATTTTTTTTAGAAAATTCGATTATTGATTCGGTAAATCCTGGAGCTAGTTCATAATCAATTGGAATGTCGGAAAGCACTGCAAAAAGTGTTCCTTTTTTATATAGCCTTACCGGACCCAAAAGTTCACCGTTTTCGATAAACATTATTGAAGATAAATCAGGATTATCTATTTCCCCAACTAATTCCATTTTGAGTGAATGAATTATGTATGTGAGTGAGAGAGTACCTATTAAACCAGGACCAGGAATTCCTACTAGTAAAACTGATGGTACAGTGTTGACCTTTTCCAGTTTTTTGAGTTTGGTCTTGCCCATTTTGTAAACAATTGTTTAGATGTTTATTCTGTTAGAAAACAACTGCTACCATTACCATAGATGATAATCATGTATGAAATTCAGGTGCATGTAATAATAAGAAATATCATAAATTACAAACAAATGGCTTCGGTTCAAACCACTGCGGAAGGGATCCCTGTAATTGTTTTAAAAGAGGGCTCTAAACAATCCAGAGGTCGTGAAGCACAACGAAATAACATTGCTGCTGCTAAACTAGTGGCAGAGATAATTACTACCAGCCTTGGTCCGCGGGGAATGGATAAGATGCTTGTTGACTCAATCGGAGATATAACAATTACAAATGATGGCGCCACAATTTTAAAAGAAATTGATGTTCAACATCCTGCAGCCAAGATGATGGTAGAAGTTGCAAAGGCAACCGATAGTGAGGTAGGAGATGGAACCACATCTGCAGTTGTATTTGCAGGAGCATTATTAGAAAAAGCTGAGGTACTTATTGATAATGATATTCATCCTGTAATTGTTGCAGATGGATACAAGAAGGCATCAATGAAAGCCATATCATTTTTGAGTGATATTGCACAAAAAGTAGACACAAAGGATAGAAAAATACTAGAAAAAATTGCAGTAACATCAATGTCTACAAAACTTGTTTCCATAGAAGCCCCAGATCTTGCAAAACTTGTTGTTGACGCTGCACTTTCTGTTGTAACACAAAAAGATGTGGGTTATAATGTTGATCTAAATAATATCAAAGTCGAGAAAAAAGCAGGTGGGTCTATTGAAGACAGCAAAATGATAAACGGAATTGTTTTGGACAAAGAAATTGTTCACAGTGGAATGCCAAAAAAGATTGAAAATGCAAAGATAGCTCTTATCAGTGCCCCACTTGAAATAGAAAAAACTGAGTTTGAAGCAAAAATAAACATCTCAAGCCCAGACCAAATAAAATCATTCATGGAAGAAGAAGATAGTATTATCAAAGGAATGGTTGATAAAATAAAATCTACTAACGCAAATGTGATTTTATGCCAGAAAGGCATTGATGATATTGCACAACATTATCTTTCCAAAGAAGGAATAGTTGCGGTGAGACGAGTCAAAGAAAGTGACATGTCCAAACTTGCAAAAGCAACAGGTGGTCGAATCGTAGGAAGTGTCCATGATCTGACTGGAAAGGATCTAGGTCAGGCACAAAACGTTGAAGAAAAAACAATAGAAAACGATAATTGGGTTTTCATTGAAGGTTGTAAAAATCCAAAAGCTGTTACCCTACTTCTTCGGGGCGGTACTCAGAGAGTAATCGATGAAGCAGAAAGATCAATTCATGATGCGTTGATGGTTGTAAAAGACGTAATTGAAAGACCTTTGATAGTATATGGCGGCGGTGCTCCTGAAATCTATGTTGCAACAAAATTAAGAGCATGGGCGCAATCCTTGTCAGGAAGAGAACAACTCGCAGTTGAAAAGTTCGCCGAAGCTTTAGAATCAATACCAATTGCACTTGCAAGAAATGCCGGAATGAATACAATAGATGCCATAACTCAACTTCGTGCAAAGCATAATGCAGGAGAAAAATGGACTGGAATTGCAGTTATAGACGGCGGCGTGGTAACTGATATGCAAAAATTAGATATTGTTGAACCAGTTAAGGTAAAAGAACAAGTAATCAAGTCAGCGACTGAAACTGCCAACATGATACTTAGAATTGATAATGTTGTAGCATCATCCAAATCCAATATGCCCAACTCTTCTCCTGGGCAAATGCCAAACATGGGCATGTAGTAATTAGTTGAATCTTATTCTCTAATCTTCTTATTTTCGTGACGTCGTTTCACTATTGAGAATAATGTCTGCTATTCTTATACCATAAAGACTGTTAAATGATTATGACAATATGGAAATGTTATAGATGCGGTCTGACATTTAAAGAGGAAAATCACGTGATTATACACAAAGATATATCAGCACATAATCCAAGAAAACTATAATTGGTAATGCGTTAACTCAAAAGATTTTCTATCAATTACTCTGTATATGGTTTGATTTAACAACGATTTTACGATTGATATTTGAGTTGTAACTAGAATATTTGATTCTTGTCTATTTTTCTAATAGACATCTTCCAACGTTTTTTACTTCGCTTTGACAGATTTCGAATTATTTTTTGTCCTAATATGTCAAACACTTTTGAAAGATCCCATCCCATTTCTATATAGCTATGAGTATTATACGGTGTAATTATTCTCACAGCAACTTCGTAATTCTTTCTTTCTCCACGAGCATCATGAATTATCTTTATTGATGCTCTTGCCTCTTCAACTTCAGGAAAGACTTTGGTTAGATTCCTGATTATTTTTTGAAATTTAGTCTTCACAATCTCAGCATTATTCAAATCTTCTGGAAGTCCCATGACGTAGAGTGGAACATCACTTGAAATTTTTTTCTCAAGTAGGCCAATTATGTCCTTGTATGTTATTATTCCATGGAGATTTCCCCACAGTGTTAATAAACAACAGGTTGTGTTTGCTTTTAACATAGATTCTATTACCGTGCTAAGCGAGTCATTTGTATTGCATTGAGGAATGCGTGCACTTCCGATATTACCTATTTGTGATGCCATTCTTCTTGAGGGATTGACTCCTCTTTGATCACTACCTATTCTTTCTGATGGAGTTAGCAATGGAAGTATGTGCATTGATGTCAGAACATTTGAGACTTTACCCTCATCAAGTACAGGTATGTGATCTATCCTTTTTGACATCATTATTTTTTTGGCTTTGACAAGTTCTTCCTTACCATCTACTGTGATTGGATTTGGTGTTAGAATGGTATTAGCTTTAATCCAATTCAAGCTGTGTCTAGACAATAATTCTATAATTTTTTTTGCTGTAACTACTCCCACTATCTGATTTTTATCAACTAATGGAACTGCGCGCATTCTATAATGTGCAAGCATTGTAGCTGCCTCTCCAACAGTGGCATTTTTTGATAGGGGTGTAATTCGGCGTAATAATGAATCAACTTTCATCTGAGGAATGTCTCTTGTTGCTAAAAGATCCCGTGCATTAATTGTGAAAACTGAGTTACCCTTCATACAAAAGACATCATAAGCATCATTTTCATTCATGACACTGATGACCCGAGAGATCGTAGATGAAGGATCTATAGTTACAGCTTTACTTAATAGCTGACCTGCTTTGGTCTCACGAACTATCTTTAGATGATCATAAGTTACATTTGCATTCATCTAGTATGCACCTTTGAGTTTTGGTTTAAAATGCTTGTCATATTGTTCTACCTGAATGGCTTTTGTCTACTATAAAAGAGGTTAAACTGATTTTCAAGAATAATAATTAGGTTCGATAATTGTATTTTGTAGGGATTAGAAAGTTATCTGCAAAAAACGGTGTATAATTATCAACGGTGATATTGTTGATAAGATATTAAATCAACCATTTTGAGGTAATATTTTATGATCAAGGAAAAAATTAAGAAGATCCTAGTTCCCTTGGATGGCTCAAAGAACTCGTTTAGAGGACTGGATACTGGGATATATCTTGCAAGACAGTGCGGAGCTACACTTACAGGACTGTTTGTTATGTCAATCTATCCAAGATCATTTATGCCAATAACATATGATAAGAAATACCTGACAAAAGCTACCAAGGAGTTTATGGAGAATGCAAAAAAACGGGCTGCTCAAAACGGCATTGTCTTTGTCGGAAAAACAATTGTTGGAAATGAATCGTCTGAGATAGTTGATTTTGCTGCGAAAAACAAATTTGACATCATAGTTATAGGAGCACGAGGTCTTGGCAGTGTAAAGGAAGCATTTCTTGGCAGCGTATCACATGGAGTGGTTCACAAATCAAAGATTCCTGTCTTGATTGTCAAATAGCAGAATATCATGATACATAAAATCTTCATAAGTTACGCAACTGGAGATGAGTCTCATATAAGAGAACTCTATGACGCACTTTCAAAATTAAGGAAAGTCGACGTTTACATTCCTGAATGGGATCACGCTATTGATGTAAGTTATGAATCTAAAGTTAAAGAAGGAATTAATTCTTGTAGTGCAGTAATTGTTCTTTTAACTTATAACAGTACAAACACAATATGGTTAAACCAAGAAATTGGTTATGCGACAGCCAAGAACACTCCGATAATTCCTATAGTAGAACAAGGAATTGATGTTTTAGGATTTTTAGAGGGGAAAGATTTTTTTGTTTTCAACCGCGGCGATTTTAGTTATAATGTACAACAAGTACTTACAAGACTACAGTCAATTCTAACCATCTGAATTTTATTTTCAAATTAAAAGATGATTTTATTGACAAAAATAATGAAATTAGATATTATCAATAATGGTATTATGAGAAATATATTAAATGAGCGACTTCCCAGTTTGATCTTATGATTAAACCAATTAAAAAAATACTAGTACCAATAGATGGTTCCAAGACCTCTTTTAAAGCATTGAATGAGGCGATTTATCTTGCAAGGCAATGCGGAGCTACAATAACTGGGTTGTGTGTAATTCCTCTCTACACAATAAACTTGGGCAGGTTGCTGACATCACTTAAAAATCAATCAATTAAAGAAGCAAAAAAATTCATGGCTAATGCAAAAACCATTTCTGCACAAAATGGTGTTGTATTTAATGAAAAAATAATTTATGGTAATGAAGTATGGGAAATAACTGAATTTGCCAGTTACAAAAAATTTGATCTTATTGTCATTGGTTCTCGTGGGATTGGACCTATAAAAGAGACGTTTCTTGGTAGCGTGGCAAACGCCGTTGTCCATAAATCTAAGGTACCGGTGCTTTTAGTCAAGTAGAGTGAATTGACATTTTATCTATAATAGGAACAGGACGAGTAGGTTCGGCCATAGGATTTCTTGCTGCATCTACATCTCTTGATGACATTGTTTTGGTAAATAGGACTAGGAATAAGGCCATAGGGGAGACACTAGATATTGTAAATACAATTCGGGATTCATCAATAACTGTAATTGGTACGGATGATTTTGCACATATTGCTGGTTCTGATGTAATAATAATCACTGCAAGCGCTGGTCAAATAATCACTAGTAGAGAAGATTTGCTACCATACAATATTCCTATTGCAAAGGAAATTTCAAAAAATATTAAAAAATATGCTAATAATTCCAAAGTCATAGTGGTGACAAACCCTGTTGACGTAATTACTTATTGTATCTTAAAAGAAAGTGGTTTGCCAAGAAAAAACGTAATAGGTGTAGGTTCTAGTCTTGATTCTAGCAGATTCAGGTACTTGCTTTCTAAACTGTTACGAACAAATCATTCAAAGATAGCTGGAATGGTACTAGGCGAACATGGAAATTCTATGGTTCCAATATTTTCAACGGCAAAGTTTAATGGAAAACCAATCAATCTTGAGAAAAACCAAATTGACCAAACTACTTCTGAATTGAGAAATTATTGGAAGCCTATGCAGGAATTCAAAGGCGCATCTGTTTTCGGAGCTGCAAAACATTCCTATGATATTGCAAAAGCAATAATAAACAATGAAAAATTAAAAGTTTCGTCTTCAGTATTAGTGAATGGGGAATTTGGTTTGTCAGATGTTTGTATTGGAGTGCCTGTAATCATTGATAAGAATGGTGCATCAACAATTGAGGAAATAAATCTCGATAAATCAGAATTAAAGTCACTTGATACATCAGCTGAAATAATCAAAAAAAATATTAAAAAAATTTGAGAAGAGTTATTGTACTGGTATTGACGCGCTTTTAGGCTTGGGGGTCGGTGTTGTTTTTGGAATTTCTATATTTAAAATTCCGTTGTTAATCTTTGCTTTTGCCTTGGACGAGTCTACTTTTTCAGGAATAGGCAGTGTTCTATAATAGGACACTTCTTTTCGTTCCTTTCGTAGATAGTTTTTCTTCTTTTCTTCCTCTTCTTCTTTGTGTTGTGCAGAAATTTCTACTGCATTATCAGTTACATTCAACTTGACGTCTTCTTTCTGAATACCTGGCATGTCTGCGTTTATGACATACTTGTCTCCTTCATCCATGATATCACATGACATTGAGGATGTGGGAAGGGATGGAAAACTTATGGCAGGAAATGAGGACAGGGTGCGCTCAAAGTCTCTTCTAAAATTGTCGAACACTCTGTCTAGATCTGACCAACCAGTTTTCCAAAAAGGAGTTATCTCGTGTGATGCCTCTGATTTTTTTTGAGGTTTATCCATGACTTTTTTTACACTGAGGTCTATTTGAGTATCTGAGACGATTCTCTTTCATGATAATCATCTTAGAATATTCAAATTGTCTGTTCTGGTTTTGATAATGACCTTTGTTTGATTATCAGACATGAAATTTACAAGTTAATTTAAGTACGTTTTATTCAAAAACAGAGTATGGCTAATATTTTCAAACCTACTATTTTCAAAAAGATACTGGTACCTTATGACGGTTCAAAGTACTCAAGGCACGCCTTAATACATGCTATTCATGTAGCAAAGAAATTTGGTTCAAAAATATTTCTAGTTACAGAAGTTGACACATCTGATTTTCCACCAGGTATGTTACTTGGTTTATTAAAAAAAGATAAGAGGCTGGAGCAATCAATTAGCGAATTTATGGTTGCAATAAAATCTCAGACTAGAAAGGAACTCCTTGCTGAAGTTGCAGTTTGTAAAGCAAATGGTGTTGATGCATATTATGATATCATAGCTGGGACAAGCCCAGTTGAGGCGCTTCTCAAGTTTGCACGTGGAAGGAAGATTGATCTAATAGTAATTGGAAGTCAGGGGTTGCACGGAATTGACAAAATAAAGGCACTTGGTAGCGTTAGTAGGAAAATTTCCGAATTAGCTACATGTCCAGTTTTGATTGTTCATGAATAAATCTTGACATTTTTTATACGGTTCTGTTATCTTATCTACTAATTCTCTTGAATTTTGAGTATTATCTTTGGTTGATATTCTGGATTGAAACTCAGACTTGATAATCTAGTACCATCTTCTTAATGTCAAAATAATACTTGCAATCAATGAAAACATTAAGTAAGAATCAAACCAACACCTCCATACTTTGTCTTTTGGCAATAGTTGTTGTTGTAACAATAGCTCCGCATGCTTTTGCACAACAGAACCCAGCTGGTCAAGGGCAACAAAATGGAATCCCTCTTGGTGGAAACTATGGCGTTACTACGCAACAAATTCAACCAGATCAAGGACAATCTCTTGGATGGGGAGCAGGAATAGGGGCAGCTGCATTAGCAACTGGTGTTGGAATGTGGTCAATAGTAAAACGTAGATGAGATTAGATACTGGATTTCCAAAATTCTAGTCACTTTCTTTTTTATTTTTATCAACCTACTTTTTACAGAGAAAATATCAAACAATAAGGTAATACTCACTATTATGCGCAATCTAGACATGGAATAGATTGTATGCACTGCACGGCAATGCAGTCCTGCTCATTATATCATATTAAAAAATACTTCATTCATGCAAGTATTACTACAAGGAAAACAGGTTCAAGAACAGACCTCAAAAGACGTACTGCTTAGAATTCTAGCTGACAAGTATTCAAGAACAATACTTGAGGCAACAATGGATTCACCAAAATCTGCAATAGAACTTAGTGCTGAGTGTCAAATACCTATCAGCACAGCATACAGAAGAGTACAAGAATTACATGACAACAAACTCTTGGGAATATCAGGTTCTATCAATGATGATGGTAAAAAGTACTTTTTGTACAAATCCAAGATCAAAGCAATAATGACCTGTTTTAAAGGAAATTCACTAGAAGTAGAAATAGTCCCTAATACATTGGCAATACCAGCGAATTAGGACTTCCCATTTTTCTAAAAATATCTGAGAATCAAACTTGAAAATCAGACTCCCCTTTTAAATTCGGTATATCGGATTAGTATCATGATGAGAACTCAAGTACACCAGTTTACATCTCCTGTGATTACACTGGAACCAGAAAATACAATACATGATGCGTTATTTCTGATGCAAAAAAATGACGTTAAACGAATTATAGTTGTTAAAAATAACGTTCCAGTAGGAATTGTAACTGAACGTGATCTAGGCAGGTTTTTAGAAATCGATAAGACTGTGAGGGCTTTGGACAAAATACTGCTTGAGGAGATTATGAATAGAAGTCCTGTGACTATTACAATTGGTCAACATGATCACATAGAACAATGCGCAATACGTATGGTAACATTTCAGATATCCTCAATTATTGTTGTAGATGATGAGGGAAAATTGGTTGGTATTACAACAAAATCCGATCTCGTAAAAAATTTTTCTAATTTATACACAGGAGTTTACAAAGTCAAAGACTACATGAGCAAAAAAGTGGTTACCTGCAGAAAATCTGATTCTCTGCCGTTTGCTTTAAACATGTTAAACAGAAACAAGATTTCAAGACTGGTTGTGACAGATAATACTGGAAAACCAATTGGGGTAATATCATATGATACATTTTTGAGAAACAGTGAATACTTTAAGATTGGAAAACAAGATACAAGAGAATATCTCTTGCCAAATGCATCTGCCAAAGAATTGAAAGTTGGTAATTTAATAGCCGACGAGCTTCTAACAATAGAGTCTGAGGATGATCTTTCAAAGGCAGCAAAATTAATGACAAAATATAAGGTGAGTGGAATTCCTACCGTTGACAAGAATGGAAACTTGGAAGGTATAATTAGCTCAACGGATATTGTTCTTGCTTATAATGAAGTAGAAACTCATCTTAGATTGATAAAAAAAGACCCACATTTCTCATAAGGTGTTTTTCAAATGAATTCGATGACTAGAAGGTAATTATCAAAATTGAAATTCGAAATACCTATTTTAAGTGAAATCAACTGGTAATACAATATGGTAAAACACATACTTGTTCCATACGACAGCTCAGATCCTGCCAATAGAGCATTTGAATTTGCTACAGAACTAGCAAAACTATACAAAGCAAGCGTTACTGTAGTCACTTGTATAGTCATATATGCCCCTGTAGATCCAGTTTTAGGTGTGGCTTTCTTGGAGACTATGAAACTACAAAAAGAAGATGCCAAGAAATCCCTATTAAAGTTAGAGCCAAAATTAAAGGAACGTGGGATACAATTCAAAACTGAGGTATTAGAAGCAGTTTCAATTACAGATGTTCTAATATCGTATGCTGAATCTCATGATGTGGATTTTATAATTATTGGCTCGCGAGGATTAGGAGGATTCAAAAAATTACTTCTTGGCAGCGTGGCGTCTGGCGTATCTCAGCATTCAAAATGTCCTGTTTTGATTGTAAAGTAATAATTTTTTTGGTAAAAAACTTAAATTCATTCAGACTCTGAATGATTATCTATTTTTGCCAAAAGCGCCTAAATGATCCGGCATACAGCATTTACATTCTTTATTAAAACACTCTTCAACAGTTTCATGTCCACAGGAACCACATTCACAATTTTTTGTCATTTTCTTATTATTGTACAATATTAGCTATAGATAAATTCAATTATCATTATCGATCATGATTTCCAAGAAGAATTGCTTATAATTATCAAATATGATAATCATGTTACAAAATTAAATACAATATTGACGCACAATAGTTACCGGAAACGGGGGTATTAACCCTGAATGTTGGATACGCAGGTATGTGACTTTAACACGTTTCCGGATTTTTACATTAAATTAATGCAAGTTTAATTAAATATTTGTAATTGACAAAAAACTTTCTAAATAAAGAACTACTCCATTGTATTGAAAGAAGAGATCCTTCTCATTGGGTTCAGACCTGTGAGGTTTTAAAATCTGAAATAATTTTAAACTTTAAATGATGATTTTCAACACTGAGAATGTTCCTCCTGTTCTTATATTACAAAAAGTTATGATTAATGTTGAATGCAATAGTTTGGAAATGTTATAGATGTAATCTGACATTTAAGGAAGAAAATATCGTAGATTTACATAAAGAAATTTCTAAACATTCTAGTAGGAAAATTGAGTCATTTAGTAATGACAACTATACTTGTTCCATATACATGTGGCAAATGTAAAAATATGGCCCGAGGCTAGAAAATGGTAAACGATGTAAAATCTGAAAAGAACTTACCAATCTCTAATTATTCACTTTACGAACTTTTGAGTAGAACACTGACAACTGTGCCAGCAGTAAGTACTACGATCTATGACAGAGTGTGGGAAACAACTGGTATGTTAGTACACCATCTTGAATCCTTTACAGATTCACTTGTTGTTACAGATGAAACACATCCGGTGGGACTTATTGGAGGAGTTGAGATAATGTCTGGAACTTTGAAAAACCCTGCCTTTGATTTTTTTAATAACACTCTTGTTGGAAAAATTAAAAATGATGGCCTTGTCATAACTACACCAGAAACTAAACTTTCAGATTTATTGAAACAATGGAAACAGACAGGAAGAGCGTTTGCGATCATCCCGAATCAATATCATGGTTATTCCGCCATCTCCTCACGAAAATTACTAGAAGTAGGAGTGTTGTGCAATACTGATATCAAAGTTGATGATATTCCGAAAAAAAGGATGGTGACTTTCAAGCAAAATCAAACAGTTAGAGAGATCATAAATGCCATGTTTGAAAATAAAACTAGAAGATTGATTCTAGAAAACACGACGCAGTTTCTTAGTGATAGAATTATAATAGAAAAAATTGCTACAGATTTAAATTATCTACGCGACGTGGATAATTTTCTAGATATGAAAGCAAGCATTTTCAAACTAGAAAGTGCAAAAACGATTTCTCCAGATATGAAGATTCCAGAAGTATGTAAAATAATGTATGGTATGTTGCATCCTTATGTGATTACAACTGATCAAGTGATTAGTCCATGGGATCTCATAATGGTTTTAACTTCAAAAGAATTAACAAGCTACAAGTGGCAAAAAACTAATTAGTTTCTGAATTTCTTGTCATATAGTCAAAGAACAATTTCATGAACAAAGCGAGTCTAAAATGACCACGATAATACCTGATCCACCGCGCATTCTTGATCTTTTCACTCGAGTCCTTTTTCCATCTTTGAAATTAATTTTTCAAGCTTTTCCTCGTCAATTTCGATATCTTGACTGATACCTCCCAGAGGACAAGCTGAAATTGAGAATCTTAGAACTGCTGCTATCGTCTTGATTTCTTCTTCATTAAGTTCTATTGCTGTCATGATTAGTTCGTGAAATCATTTGATATAAAGTGAGGCATAATTCTCATTTACAGACATGGTAGAACCCTGACATTTGTTCGACTAATCCTGAGACTCTTCGAATTTTTCGTCTTGCTTGTAACCCATCTCTAATTCTGCTTGATGGATCTCTTCTTTTGCTTCTTCATGTTCCGACTCCTTTTTTTCTTCATCGATCTTCTTTGACTTTTTACTTTTCATGATATCATGTGAGCGCTGTTTAATATTAGAACAATCTAGATTATCAGAGATGAAAATCATCCTGCATTGGTTTGATGTCTCACCAGACTACATTTTAGATGGAATTCTGTAATTGATCATCAGATTTAATACTCCAAGAGATTATTTCCATTTTGCATTCATAATCATGCTTAAAAAAGAGATTAATTATGTGTAACAATCATTTTAGCGTGATCTTCAATCCTTGTAATGTTGTAATCAGGCAGATTAGAAAATGTTAAGTCTTTCTAGACAGCAACGGTCAGTACTTTTAGGTTCCTTTCTTGGATGGTCTCTTGACGGTTACGATCTTGTGTTGATGTTGCTTGTAATCCCCCTGATAAGCAAACTCTTTTTTCCTACAAGCAATCTGACTCTGTCTCTTCTTGCTACTTTTGCTGCATATGTTGTAACACTGGTAATGCGTCCAGTTGGAGGCGCAATTTTTGGAAACTTTGGCGATAAGATAGGAAGAAAAAAAACAATGCTGATTACCATAATAGGATTTTCTGCTGCGACATTTTCAACCGGCTTGTTACCTACTTGGGACATGGTTGGAGTGCTTGCTCCTGTATTGTTAGTGGCATTAAGATTTACACAGGGCTTTTTTGCTGGTGGCGAGTGGGGAAGTGGTGCTGTAATTACAATGGAGACTGCCCCCAAGTCTTCAAGAGGATTACTTTCTGGCATTCTCCAAAGTGGCTATAACTTTGGGTTTATGATGGCATCAATTGTGTATTTTTTTGTATACGCTGCACTTCCAGAATCTCAGTTCATAGATATAGGATGGAGAATAATGTTTTTTACAGGAATAATTCCAGGCCTGATAGCACTTTTTGTAAGATACAGAATGGAAGAATCTGAGGCTTGGCTTGAAAAGGTTCGTCAAAAGAAAATAGAACGTACCCCTCTTAGAAAAATATTTTCTGACAAAGAAAATAGAAGACGTTTCTTCTTGGCACTAGTAATTACTACTGGACTGATGTATGCTTACTATACCACAATGGGATTCTTTCCAACATTTCTTCAGAATTATGTAAACGTAGACAAATCAGAAGTACCTATTTTGATGATTGTTGCAACGATAACTTCCTTTTTTGGTCAGATGTTTGCAGGATATCTAAGTCAGATAATTGGTAGAAAAAAGACACTTATGGTCTTTGCAATATCTGCCATCATTATTGCGATACCCGCCCTTTATGGATTGTATCACGCTACCTCGTTTTACTCTAGATCTTTGTATACTGTAATTTTGATCTTTGCTGCAACATCGGGATTTGGTCCAATACCTGCATTTTTATCAGAAAGATTTTCAACTGAGGTAAGAAACAGTGCAAGCGGATTTGTTTACAATGGAGGTTTGCTAATTGGTTCTTGGGCTCCATTGATAGCCGTTACTATCTTGCCTCATGGAGAAAATTTAGTGCCAGTACTTTTGGGAATCAATGTGATTGTAGGTTCTGCCATACTATTGGTTGGTGTTAAGATCAATCCAGAGACAAAAGACGCAGAGATAAAATAAAAAATTGGGTCCTGATTGTAAAAATAGAGGAGCAGATTATATCAGACTATTTTTCGTATGATTATTCTCTTGGAAGAAAGGTAATAGTACTGGATTCAAAACTTATTCAACTAACTTATCATCACTGAGTGATTTGTTTTGCAAGATTTTGCAAGCTTTCGATTCTACGTAATGGTATTTTGATTTGTTGAGACAATTGATATAAATCAACATTGAGAAGATCTTTTACTAACATCATGTTGTTTTGTGATAGACTTTGCAATTCTTTTTTATTAAGACCCAGAATCGTAATAGGATACAAGCCCTTTGATTCAATCATTTTTTCTAGTCCGTTGTTAGTTGGATAGCGCCATGATATGATTTCTTGACCGATACATTTTCCATAAGTTATGGCATCATCAGAGACTTTAGTGTTGCACACAAGCATTTCTTTATCAAATTGTTCTTTTAGATCCAAGAATCTTGCATGCGTGTATAACGCTTCTTTAATCCCAGTGTATATTCCAGGAAGATTGTGAAACTTGCATTCTATCATATATCTGGCATTTGTGTTTTCTTTGCTTGCTACTATATCTATTTCATGAGTGACACAAATTCCCTTGATTTTTACTCTCTTTGATTTAATGCGAAATCCATGTTCTGCAAGTATTGAGCTGACATAATTTTCAAATGGGAATCCTGCTGGACCCATTAACATAATAGACTCTTTTAAGCGATATCTGTGTCTTATTGCTTGACTTTTATCTTCAATTGCCAGAGTATCTAAAACCATATTGTAAATTTTACGTGTAGTTATTCCATCGTATATCTTATCTGAAATTCTCTTTGCTACGTATGTTGCTAGTTTATTGCTTGCTCCAGCTCTGATACATGTTGCTCTTACTTTACCAAAACTAAATGGAACAGTTCTTCCATCATTTTTGATAACGTATTTTATTTTTCTTGTCATGATTTTATCATATTGCCTTCATTCTTCTAAATGAAAGTGTTCCCAATAATCCAAGACCTACAGTATAAAGAGTAAGAATTAACATGTCAATTCCAAGAGGAATACTTCCAATTCCCAAAATTATATTCCTTAAGGCATCCACACTATATGTAGCAGGATCAATTGTTGTTAAAATTGAAAGCCAAGCAGGAAGCTTGTCAAGAGGAAATAATGCACCACTTAGGAAGAAAAGTGGAAAGACAACGAAGCTTACAATCATCTGAAAACCTTCCAAACTTGTCATGTAGCTTCCTATAGTAAGACCAAGTGAAGTAAGAGCAAATGAAAGAAGCAAAATCACTGCAACGGTTTCTATTATTCCAAGTGGAGTAAATTGCATTCCTATTATGACTCCAACTACCAAAAGTATGCCAGTCTGAATCAAAGAATTTGTCATGCCGCCAAGTACTTTTCCAGTAAAAATTGTACCCCTTGAGACTGGAGCTACCATGACACTTTTTAGAAAATCAAATTTTCTATCCCAAATTATGTATGAGCCAAAAAATACCGCTGAAAATATTACAGACATACAAATGATTCCTGGAAAGATGAATTTCTGATAATCTAATGCATGAAAAGCAGTCGATGAAGTTGAGGAACCAAATCCATTGCCTATCACAAATAGCCAAAGAAGTGGAGTAAAAGTTGATGCTACAAGTCTACTTTTCTCACGAAAGAATACCTTAAACTCCCTTAACCAAAGGGCATAGATTTTTCCAAAATAAATGCTAGCGTCTATCGTATTGGACATATCTCTCCATGAACCCTCCTTCAGCTTGTTGTTCTTTGATATTTTTTCCTGTTAATTTTAAAAATACATCATTTAAAGTTGGACTGGTATATTCTACAGATTCTACTTCTATGTGCTTGAGAATTTCAGGAATGTTTCTTTTTGCATCATCTACGATCAAGACTACATACCCATTAACAAATTCTATTTTGCGCACAAAATCGAGATTTCTTAATGGTGTGATGTTTGCATTGTCAACTTTAGTTTTTAGTCGTAAAGTATCTCCACTTAGCTTAGATTTGAGTTCAGATGGAGAACCTAGTGCAATTATCTTTCCTCTATCTATGATGCCAATTCTGTTACACAATAGATCTGCTTCCTCCATGTAATGTGTAGTGAGTATTATTGTCAGCTTTTTCTCTTTGACCAACTGTTGTATGTATTCCCACATTGTCTCCCTGCTTGAAGGATCAAGACCAAGTGTTGGTTCATCAAGAAATAAGACACTGGGTTCATGAATTAATCCTCTTGCTATTTCCAACCTTCTGCGCATGCCCCCCGAGTATTTCTTAACTTGGTCATTCTTTCTTTCAGTTAAACCAACAAGCTCTAAAGCATCTTTGATTCGTTTTTCTCTGATATCTGAAGATACACCATAAAGAAATGCATGAATTTTTAGATTTTCATATCCTGTTAGCAAGTCGTCACTACTTGGTACTTGAAAAACAATCCCTATACTTGATCTAACTTTGGCTGGCTGCGAAATTATATCAAAACCATTTACTATTGCTGAACCAGAAGTTGGTTTGAGTAGCGTGGCCAGCATGTGGATCACGGTAGTTTTGCCTGCACCGTTTGGACCTAGAAGGCCAAAAATCTCATTTTCTTGTATGTCTAACGATAAATTATCAACAGCAATCAATTTTTCATATCTTTTTGTAAGATTGTGAATTTTTATCAAATAATAATTAGATGAGATATTACAGGCATATTATGTTTTGAAGAACATTCATTATTGATATTTCAATGCAGATTGATTGTTTCTTTTTCAATTTTGCCATCTTTGATCAGAATTGTTCTGTCAGTTGCTTCTGCAAGCTCTGGATTGTGGGTAACCATTATTACCGTACGGTGAAATTTGTTTGATAGAGTTTTTAACATGCTAAAGATGTCTGCCCCTGTCTTTGTATCTAAATTACCTGTCGGTTCATCTGCCAAAATTATTGAAGGATCGTTAATCAAACATCTTGCTATCGCTACTCTTTGCTGTTGTCCTCCACTTAGATTTGATACCTTATGTTTTGCCTTGTCCTCTATTCCTAATGCATGCAAAATTTTCAGAGAACGTCTGTTTCTGTCAGTACTTGACATTCCTGATATGATCGCAGGAAGCTCTACATTTTTTTGTACAGTGGCTCTGTTAATCAAATTATATGACTGGAAAACAAAACCAATAAGACTATTTCGCATGGTTGCAATTTCAGTGTCTTTTAGGGAAAAGATATCAATTCCATCAATGAAGACCTTGCCAATAGTTGGCCTGTCTAGTGCTCCTATCATATTGAGAAGTGTAGACTTTCCACTTCCTGATGGACCCATGATGGATACGAATTCTCCTCTTTTTACGGTAAAATTAATGTCTCTTAACGCAACAACTTTTCCTGCTGCCGAATCAAATATTTTGGTTACATTCTCTGTCTTTAATACGATGCTATCGTCAATTTGCGGCGATTTTGTAGTGGTATCCGTAATAGGAGTATTAGTATGACCATGATCAGATTCCTGCTTTAGTATATTCAATACGTATATTTCACTTCGTATCTATTTTAGAGTCTATTGTAATTATCGTTTTTGAAAATCAGCCTAATATCATTCCTGAAAATTATGCGCTGCCATATATTCCACTATGTGCAAAAAATATCAATGCAACTAAAGGCTGATATTTTAGGAATTGATTCAGGTGGGAAACCTATTGTTTTTCTCAACAAACTAGACGCAGATGAAATTGGTGTTACTGCATCTGGAAGAATAAGAATCACATTAAAGAATAATGCCATTACTGCCATGGTTGGAATAGCTACTACTGTAAAGAAGGGTTTTGTTGGAATTAGTGAGGAAGTTCTCAAAGTATTAAAATTAAAACAACATGCATTAGTTGATATCGACATTGCACCATTTCCAAAATCACTTCAATTTATTCACAACAAGCTGACTGGTAAGAGATTGCTATATGATGAAATTCATGAAATTGTAAAAGACGTTGTTCAGGGAAATCTAAACGAAAGTGAGATATCTGCATTTGTAACCACTCTGCATCTGCAAGGTTTAGATCTTGATGAGGCCACAAGCTTGGCCATATCTATGGTAAATACAGGTAAACAACTAAACCTTCGCAAAAAAATTATTGTTGATAAGCACAGCATTGGAGGAGTGCCTGGAGATAAAACAACACTTTTGGTGGTACCAATTATTGCTGCCGCAGGACTAGTAATTCCAAAAGCATCATCACGCGCAATCACTTCTGCAGCTGGCACAGCTGATAGAGCTGAATCTATGATGCCGGTAGATCTTGATATTGAAGAGATGAAAAAAGTTGTACAAAAATGCAACGGCTGTATTGTATGGGGCGGTTCACTAGAGCTTGCTCCAGCTGATGATATTTTTGTTAGAACAGAGTATTCATTATACATTGATCCTCTGCTTCTGCCTTCTATTATGAGTAAAAAGAAAGCTGTTGGTGCTACTCATCTTGTTGTTGACATTCCTACAGGGCGTGGTGCAAAGATGAAGAGTACTGGAGAATCAGATCTTCTTGCTAAGGATATAATCGAGCTTGGCAGAAGACTTGGCATACATACACAGTGTGTAGTAACACATGGTGAACAACCAATAGGTTATTCATTAGGCGCATCACTTGAAGCAAGAGAAGCCTTTGGCGTATTGATGAATAAAACCAATGTTCCAGATTTGGTAGACAAGGCATGCCATCTCGCTGGATCTATTTTTGAAATGGTAGGAAAAAAGAACGGTTATTATCTTGCAAAAGAGATTTTACGAACAGGTAAGGCAGAAAAAAAATTACGGGAAATAATATCACTACAAGGTGGAAATTCAAAAATGAGTCTTGATGATTTCGAAATAGGACAAGATATTATTCATATTAAAGCAAAGAAACCTGGTCAGGTTTTATGGATGGATAATAATGCACTAGTTGAAATCGCAAGAGCCACAGGTTCTCCTAAGGACAAAGGAGCTGGTATAGTATTAAACAAAAAACTAGGAGACAAGGTAAAAATCGGAGATACTTTATTTACCATTCACGCAGAAAAGACCCGCAAACTTTCAAGAGCCGAGGAAGTACTTCGAGAACTAGAACCTGTAGGTGTAGGGGCACGAACGGAGATGTTCATACACAAAATCAAAGAATCGCCAATAGTTAGAAGGTCTTTTGTGTTAGACAGGTAATTTTTCTAATTTACAATGTCATTCTTAGAATTAAAGAGAACCACACAAATTACAAACCAATTGTGAAAATCAATACTGAGAATCTATGAATGCATTATTAAATAAAAAAGACAACACATCATATTGAATAATAAATACGTGTGGATTGGAATTACTGCAGGTGTATTTTTTGTTGGATTGGGTATAGGATCTGCAATTTTTATGAACTCATACAATCCTTACATGATGCAAAATCCTACAATGTTCAATCAAATGATGGGAAGAAATCCACAGTTTGTAAGCCAGTATATGGGATACATGATACAAGACCCACAACTAAGACAACAGATGTATGATTATATGTTTCAAAACAAAGATTTTATGTATGATATGATGGGAAATCAAAACTTTCAAAATCAGTACATGGGACCTTGGATGATGAAAAATAATTTTACTGGACATGGCATGATGTACGATAAAAAATAATTAAAACAATTTTGGTATAGCTATTTTATGATTTTAGATCTAATGTATTATTAAGACGGGACAGTTACTCATCTCTGAAATTCTTCTACTGGCACTTCCTAGTGCTTTTATTTTACTGAATCCTGAAAGTCCATGACTTCCTATAACTACAAGATCAATATCATATTTTTTGATTAACTTTAGTATAATGTCAGAAGGTGTCCCTTCTAGAATATCATAATGAGAATCTATCCCTGCGTTTTTACAAACTGATGTTTTTTTCAATAATATCTTTTCAGCTTCGTATTTTGCAGCAGATTTGATTACATCAAGTGATTTTACTATCATCTTCTTTTGCGAACCAAGAAGGGCACCGGGTGGACTAACACTGCTAATATCTATTATTGTAACAAGGTAAAGTGAGGCACCAAATTTTTTAGATATCTCAATCGCAGTTTCTAATGCATTTTGAGAGAACTTGGAACCATCAAAGGGAACCATTATTTTCTTGTAATCTGCTTTTGTTACCATTTGATAAAAATATGACACAAAGCAATTAAATCAACTCCTGAATATCGATTTTGATAATTATGATGGATAACTATATCCAGATAATTATTAGATTAAGTGTTATCGGTACTGATAATCAGGTTTCGAGTTAAAATATCCTTTACAGAAATATTGTTCATGGAAAGATATGGTAATGAATAAACAATCCGTTCCACTAGATCAAGTCTCACGTGATACTGTATGTACGTGTCAAGAATGTAATCATAACTTGGCAAGAGATTGTATAAAATTAAAATGTGATTGTTGTAACGCGGATGCGCATTCTATGATTTTGGATGGAATGATAGGTTACGGAACTGCACACAAAAAATTTGAGAAGGATTTCAAAGATGAAGTACAGGTAAATATAGATTCGGTAAAATTAGAGGGCAATATTTTCATTCCAAAAAATGCACACGGTATAGTACTTTTTGCACACGGAAGTGGTAGTAGTAGACACAGTCCAAGAAACAAGTATGTTGCTGAAGTACTCAACAAAGCTGGCCTTGCCACTCTCTTAATTGATCTGCTAACACAAGAAGAAGAAAAAATAGATGATCAGACAGCACATCTTAGATTTGATATTGATTTTTTAGCACAAAGACTAGTAGGTGCTACTGATTGGCTTTTGAAAAACAATGAAACAAAAAGTCTCAATATAGGATATTTTGGTGCTAGCACTGGTGCAGCGGCAGCTCTTGTTGCAGCCTCTCATCATCCAAACGTGGTCAAAGCAATTGTCTCAAGAGGAGGAAGGCCTGACCTTGCTGGCCCAGTTTTGCATAAGGTAAAATCTCCAACTCTTCTCATAGTAGGAGGAAATGATTATCCTGTAATAGACATGAATCAAGAGGCGTTTGATAAACTAAAAACTGAGAAAAAAATGGTAATTGTACCTGGTGCTACTCATCTTTTTGAAGAACGGGGAACCCTTGAAGTGGTAGCGCGACTTGCAGCTGACTGGTTTGTAATTCATTTAGCAAAACAGAGTGGAAAATAATGAGCGTGATTTTCAAAGATAGAGTAGATGCAGCAAAAAAACTTGCAGAGAAATTGTTATGGTTAAAAAAAGAGAATCCGATAATTCTTGCAATACCTAGAGGCGGAGCAATTACTGGTGATGTAATTTCTTCTATTTTAGGTTGTAAATTGGATATTATAGTTTCAAGAAAGGTAGGCGCTCCAGATAATCCCGAACTTGCAATAGGTGCAGTAATGCATGATGGAAGTTATTTTCCTAATATCGAAATCACTAGAATACTAAATGTTCCAGAAAGTTTTGTTGAAGAAGAGATTGTAAGACAGAGAAAGGAAATAGAGCGCAGATTAATAAAATTTAGAGGAAGTAAGGAATATGATTTATCTGGAAAGACTGTTGTTATAGTTGATGATGGAATTGCTACAGGTGCAACCATGTTTGTAGCTGCTAGATGGGTAAAAAAACAAAAGCCAAAGAAACTCATCATAGCAATACCTGTTGGACCTCAAGAAACCATAACTAAACTAAATCAAATCGCAGATGAGGTGGTGGTTTTACAATCTCCGTATATCTTCAATGCGGTAGGTGAATTTTATCAAGTATTTGATCAAGTCAGTGACGACGAAGTACAAGAAATCATGAGCAAACACTCCTTTGTTACTGAAAATAGAAATCCAGGATAGGATAGAACGCATGGCTTTTGAAACTATTTTACATGATCTGAATTTTGAGATTATCCTACGTTTACTTGTTGCAATAGGGTTGGGTGCAGTCATTGGTTTTGAACGTGAGCTAAAGAATAGACCGGCTGGTCTCCGTACTCATATGTTAGTCTGTCTAGGATCTGCAATATTTACTACCATAGGGCTTGGTCTTGAACCTAATACTTCCAGAATTGCTGAGGCAATTGTAACAGGTATCGGCTTCTTAGGTGCAGGTGCAATAATTGCAAGTGGTGGCCAAGTCAGAGGAATAACAAGTGCGGCTACTCTTTGGGTGGTTGCATCTGTTGGACTTGTTGTAGGTGTTGGACAGTATCCAATTGCTATAATAATTACTGGGTTAATTTTCGGTATATTACAGATTGATCGAATAAAGCGATTCTCTCAAAGAGGTATGTATGATCAGTAGTGTTATCATGTACATCAAATGTATAAAATTTGTAGAACTAGTATCTGACTTAATACACAGCAGATATTGAAATTAAGATTATTGAAAATCAAATCATTTTTCAAATTTCTAGGGCCCGGCCTGATAACGGGAGCGGCTGATGATGATCCATCAGGGATAGCGACATATTCTCAAGCGGGAGCACAGTTTGGTCTTGGAACTCTATGGCTTGCATTATTTCAATTACCAATGATGATAGCAGTTCAAGAAATGTGTGCTAGAATTGGACTAGTCACAGGAAGTGGTCTTGCTGGAATAATTAAGAAAAGATATTCTAAAAAAACAGTTTATCCAATCATCAGTCTTCTTCTTATTGCAAATACGATAAACATTGGTGCAGATATTGGTGCAATGTCAGCATCAGTAAAACTTGTTTTGCCTCAATTACCGATAGTTGCTGTAACTGTTCTTTTTACTGCACTTATTATTTGTGCAGAAATTTTTATTCCATATAGAAAATATGTGACCATACTCAAGTATCTGACTTTGAGTTTACTTGCCTATATGATTACGGCAATCATTGTTGGAGAGAATTGGACTACGATATTAATTGCAAGTATAGTTCCACATTTTGAATTTACTCCTGCTTTTGTAATGATATTTGTTGCAATCTTTGGTACTACAATATCCCCGTATCTGTTTTTTTGGCAAACCTCTGAAGAAGCTGAAGAAGACGTTGCAAAAAATAAGATAAAAGACATTGGAGAGGGCAAACCAAAAATTCGAAAAAAGGAGATCATGATAATGAGAAAAGATGTTGCAGTCGGCATGGCATTTTCTCAGGCAATCATGTGGTTTATTATAATGACCACTTCAGGAACACTTCATGTTAATGGTTTGACCGATATAGCTACGGCAGATCAGGCCGCAAAAGCACTAGAGCCTCTAGTGAAAACATTTCCTCATGCAGGGGAACTGGCAAAAACCATCTTTGCAATAGGAATCATTGGAACTGGATTGCTTGCAATACCTGTACTGGCAGGCTCATCAGCATATGCATTATCGGAAGAGTTTGGGTGGAAACAGGGCTTGAGTAAAAAACTCAAACAAGCAAAGGGATTTTACTTGATTATAGCGGCATCCACCATAATAGGACTCTGGATAAATTTTACTAATATTGATCCAATTAAAGCTCTCATCTATGCAGCTGTAATTAATGGAATTATTGCTGTTCCACTTCTTATAGCAATTATGAAAATTGGCAATGATAAAAAAATTCTTGAGGGCAGAATTAATGGAAAAATATCTAACATTGTGGGTTGGATTACTGTTTTAGTTATGGGGTTCTCAGTTGCAATCATGTTTCTGACTTGGATAAAATGAATTTGTGGAAATAAAGATTACAAACATTACCTTGCACGTAATGCATTTAAAATGACACCAATATCAAGTGCTTCTTGGAGTAGTGCGCCTATTGCTGGCGGTATATACCCGAGACTCGCTATTGCCATAAAAACAAAGCTTACTCCTAACCCAATAAAGATACTCTGTTTTGCAACACGTAATGTTTTTTGACCAATCTCTATTGTGGTAGACACTTTTGAAATGTCATCAACTAACAGTACGACATCTGCAGCTTCTGCTGATATTGCAGTACCATGGGCACCCATGGCAACTCCTACTGTAGATGCGGCTAAGGCGGGAGCATCGTTAATACCATCTCCGACCATTACCACATTTTCAAACTCTTGCTTCAGTTTTTTTACAGCTAATACTTTTTGTTCAGGCAGTAGATTAGCTTCGATATTTGTTATACCAGCTTGCTTAGCAATACTTTTTGCATTATCTCGATTGTCACCTGTTAACATGATGGTCTGTTTGACTCCAAGTTCATTGAGATATTTGATCATGGTATTAACATCGGGACGTATCTTGTCTTCAAACACAATTACACCAGCAGGTTTGTTGTTAATGCCTACAAACGCCAACATCTTTCCTTCTGAGTTGATTTGTCTTTTTACCTCTTGAATATATTTGGCAAATCCCGAATCTGTGAAATTTTCAAAAACACTCTGAGAACCAATCACTATGTGCTCGCCTTCAACATCTCCACTCACTCCAGCTCCTGATAACTCGTGAAAGTTTGTTGGAATTGACAGTTTTCCAAACCTCTCTTGTCCTTTTTTTACTAATACGCTAGCTGCTGGGTGTGAAGATAACTGCTCTACGCTTGCAGCCTTACGCAAAAGATCATCAGAATTGATATTATTTGTTGATATGACTTTCTCTACTGTTGGAATCCCAAATGTGATGGTTCCTGTTTTATCAAAAACTACCGCCTGGGTTTTTCCAACTTGCTCAATAGCTGCTCCTGTTTTGATGATTATGTTAGATTTTGCGGCTTTATTTATTCCACTTATGATGGCAACAGGTGTTGCAAATATTAGTGGACAGGGAGTTGCAACAACAAGTACTGCAAGTATGGTCTCCACATTGTTTGTTAATAACCATCCAAGCAAGCTGATGCAAATTGTCATGGGAGTAAACCACACCGCATAACGGTCTGCAAGTCTTTGAATCGGTGCTTTTTCTTGTTGAGCCTTTCTGACAAGCTGCACTATTTTTGCATATTGGCTTTCACCACTAATTTTATTGGCTCTCATTTCAAATGCATCTCCAACGTTTATTGTTCCACTAAATACATATTCGCCCATTTTTTTTATTTTGGGCAGAGGCTCTCCTGTGAGAGATGATTCATCTACTTCAGCTTGTTCATAAATTATTTCACCATCTACTGGAATAAGATCCCCCGGTCGTACCAAAAGTAAATCTCCGACTCTGACATCTGCTACATTGATTTCTTCCAAGTCATGATCTTTTTTTCTATGCGCCAACCGCGGTGAATGTGCAAGAAGTGCATCAAGGGAGGAAGACGCTCTCTTGAATGCGTGATCCTCTAAAGCTTTCCCACCAGACTGCATAAGAACAATTACTAAACCTGGAAATGCATTATTCATCAATATTGCAGCAATTATAGCTAAAAGTGCTACAATATCTGATGCAAAATGACGGTGAAGCATATCTCGTATGGTCTGCCAAATAATAGGTGCCCCGCCAACAACTAATGTAACAAACCAAACCCAGTGGCCTAATTCTTGTTGATTTGGGGTCCAATGAAATATGCCACCTACAAATAAACCAACTATGGCAAAAACAGGTATTGGATAATTTTTTACAAACACTGTGATTCTATTATGTTTATGAATATCATGATTGTTTATCATCACTTAATTTATTTTTTTAAAAAATTTATAACAATATGCTCAGTATCAGAATTGATAACTACTATTGAGAAATATTATACTAAACTAACTGAACAATTCTTCTAGTGAGTATACAGGATTCAGACCTACAAACCAGAACAAAGCTACGCCAATTTTTTAAGTGATACCAGTACCATACACATCAGTCATGAGGATTGTATATTTTTCAATAATGGTAATTCTTGGTGCAAGTATTGTTCTTGTTAACAATAATGTCTTTGCCCAATCATCTGGAACAGAGCCAATTAAGGAGGATATAGAGAAATCCCAAAAGACTGTAGTTATAGAGCCATTATTCACTCAGGCAGCTTATGCCCAGCCTGGATTTTACAACTATTATACCAACCAATGTTCAAGATGCTTGACAATTCATCTTCCATACAACTTTGTAGGATCATTTGTTTCAAGTGGAAAGGCAGATTCTGTATTAAAACAAAGCTATGATTTTGTAACAGATCTTGACGTAGATAAAAATCCAAAGATATTGAAAAAATACGACAAGGTGATAGTACTGCACAATGAATATGTCACCATAAAAGAATTCGATGCCATCACAAACCATCCTCATGTTATTTACCTGTATCCTAATGCCTTGTATGCCCAAGTCTCAGTTGATTATAACAAACACACCCTTCTCCTAATTAGAGGACATGGTTATCCACACCCGCACATTTCAAATGGTTTTAACTGGAAATTTGATAATTCAAAATTGGAATATGATACAAATTGTCAAAACTGGAGTTTCCATAAAATTAACAACGGCATGATGCTTAACTGTTATCCTGAAAAAATAATAAAATCTGATGAATCAATTATGGATGCAATAGAAAGCTTCTAAAATTATAGATAAGATGAAAGCTCTACATTATTCCATAATTGTAATTCTTGTAACAAGTTTACTATTTTCCGGAACGTCTTTGTCTATTTGGGCAGATATCAACATGGTTCCTTCAAAAGCCAACGAAAATTTTCAGCTCAAGATTAACCAAACAGCATATCTCAAATCAGAAAACCTCAAGATAACACTTCTAAACATACAAGACTCTAGATGTCCTTCTGGTGTAGTCTGTGTGTGGGAGGGAGTAGCAAAGGCCTGGGTTAACATACTGTATGATAATCAAAATCTAGGAAATTTCAATTTGACAAGCAAAAATTCTCAAAGTGGGCTGGGAGTGTTGCAATTCAAGAACCATGCACTTGAACTAGTTGATGTTGAGCCATATCCACAAAAAGGGCATAACATTGCGCTCTCAAATTATTCTGTAACCTTTATGGTTACAAATAGCATGTTGTCTCCACTACAACAATTCAAATCAGGAATTGCGGCAAATGATATAAAATGTGACAATAATTTTCAACTTGTAATAAAATCAGAAGATGGTTCTCCTGCTTGTGTAAAAGCACAAACAGCACAGAAATTTGTAGAGCGTGGATGGGGATGGGCAATGCAATCGACAGATTCCATCAAACCATTACAACCAAACAAGATCCCAGGCTTGGAAAATGATACAGGACTAGTTACCTTGGGAAATCAGACCTATTATTTTGAAACACCAAACTATACCAATACTGCTTATTCTAATCCAATGCAAGTTTCATTTCATGATGTGGTATTTACCTTGTTTCCACCAGGATTTCGTGGAGGACTGCCAACTAGTGTTGGTTGTGGAAACGTTGCTGTAGGTCAATTAATAACCGGTAGTGGTAGCTACTATTGGAATAATGCCAAGTTTTCAGATGGCACTCATGAATTATTACACATCTTTGCAGATTCTCCACCATGTCCTGAAAATCCCACACCAACTTATTTTAGCAATCATACAAATCCGCAGGCAGGTTTGACATTTTATGATGGAAAAATGAAATTACTAGTAAGTGAGAACAATCCAAAACTTTCATTCATGAACATCAAGGTTTTCAGTTCGTATACTCCTAGCTCTTTGGTAGACCATTTCCTTACTGGCAATCTTTATTCTACTGCAGGACCAATACAAAATGGCAACATAACCATAACAGTAAATGGACTAGTCATGGGCACAGCAGAAACTTATCCAAACGGTTGCTTCCAATTTAACAACTGGAATGACAGCAAATTGGCAGATCAAATAAACAAATCACGCTCTCTTGGAATGTCTTCAGCTGAGTTAACCTTTCAAACGCAGTATTTTGGTGACAGTAATCATAATCCTGTAAATGCGTCTGCAGGATCCTATCTTGGATTTTATGCGGTTCCACTTGCTCCTTCACAGTATAACACAAGTCTTTCTCCGTCATCTGAAATCAATATCACACAAGGAAACTTTACACAGTTTCATGTTACAGTAAAACCATTTTCCAAATACTGGGAAGTACAACATATGAAATTGAATCTTCAGCGTACGCCATGCGGTCTTTCATATCACATATCACCTGTAGACAACAATGATTCTGTATTGGTAAACAATACGGCTAGTTTTGATGTGGTTTTGAATACGACTAGTTATACGCCATCAGGAAAATATTGGATATCTATAGATCAAGATGTGTCTGGAATTAGCGAACCAAACATTGGTGCTGAAGTTGGAGCATTTGATTTGAATGTTTTAAAAAAATGAGTTGTTAGAAAATGAAAACTCTACAAATATGATTATCAAGCATAGTCCAATATCTTTCCTGTGTTTAGATCAATTCGTACTTTTTTTACATCATTCTTTGATAGTCCGACTATTGCCGTAACAAGCCATATCTCACCTTCTAAAACGGCATTTATGTTCAATATTGAATGATGCTGTTCTAGAAATTTTCTTGCAATTTCTATTGATTTACGGTTATCAATCTTGGCAGATTTTCCAATCCAGCTGATTCTTCTTCACCTGCATCTCTCATGCCATTATAGCATACGTGTTTTCTATCATAGAATGCCTTGTCTGATATACATCAAGATGCACATGGCACTGGTGTAACATCAGATCAGATCTGAGACCGCACTGTACACAGATGTGTTGCATGGCTTGCTTGCATATCGCACATAGTGAGTATTTTGCAAGATCTCCTCCGCATCGCCTACATGATTCATTTGACAAATTCCACTGTTGCACATTTTTTATCTGAGATAATTCTCTCATTTCAATTTGTTCTGGTATGATGATTATTAAGTGACACTCACTGTAGCAATATGTTGGATTACTAGCTAGAAATATTCTATAAGATCAATTCATATTAGAAATTCTACAACAATTTTTTAAGTTCGAATTATAAAATAATAGCAAAATTTGAAAACTTTTCATCTTTTCAACAACAGGAGAAAAAATTGTCGGAAGAATATTATGTAAAAATAGTTTTAGGCAAATGGTTTGATCCACGTCTCAAAAAAGTAATGGGTGTCTATGCGCTTACTCATGAAATGACACAAGGACCTCCCAGAGAAAAAATACTGACCATGGAACTTTTGCAAGATTTTCCAGATGCTGGACGTTTTAATTACTATGATGAGCAAAAAGAAGAATATGTAGAAGGAATGACTGTATATCCTGAAATAA
This sequence comes from Nitrosopumilaceae archaeon, assembly GCA_035631875.1. Taxonomy (NCBI): domain Archaea; kingdom Thermoproteati; phylum Nitrososphaerota; class Nitrososphaeria; order Nitrosopumilales; family Nitrosopumilaceae; species Nitrosopumilaceae archaeon. The sequence continues at coordinate 84,706 of DASQHX010000006.1, forward strand.
AGATTGGAAGTGAAAATACAAGAAAGGTCACTAATGACTCTCAATGGTGAAAAATTATCTCAAAACAATAACTGGATCATTCAGGACTTGAACTTATGCTGAAAACTAGAATATGGAACCATCTTCCCTCAAGTTCTAATACTTGGATTTGCCAAAATCAAATGACTTGGTATTAGAGGGAATTAAGAAAGATACACTACGTGTATGTGGATTCTGTGGAGTTGTTTATTCGATAAACGTACCAGAACACAGCGGCAGATGCCCTAATTGTAAAAGCAGGATTCAAAAAATTATTCTAGATAGCTGAAAACCCCAAAACCTTACATCTAGAATTTATCATTGTTTCCTCAATTTTCTGAAATGCCATACTATTCAATACCTTATCTTTATTTCCTTGATATACTCAAGGAACTTTTGAAATTCTTTAAAGAACACTATACCTTTTTCAGTGATTGTAAAAATATGTTTTCCTTCTTTTCTAATAGATCTTATCATGCTTGCATCAATTAATTTCTGACAATTGTTCATGGTTGTGCCGTATGACAGATTTGCTTTTTGTGATATCTTAGATACTAGTATACCATCAATACCTGCATCCATGCAAATTTGCAGAATATCTGCCGATATGCCAAATGTGGATCTATGTTGATGTTTTAGGTTTGGTTTGCTTGTGGATAGTTGATCCAAAGTATTTGTTAAAGTCAAAGAATTTTTTTAACCATATCTTTCTATTATATGTAATCGAAAAATTCTAGCTAGAAATTTTAGGATAGTTCGATTATGAAGATCAATTCAGTTTATGAATTCTACGTCAACTTTTTAAGAAAGACATTCACGCATTTTTTCATGGATCAAAGATTAACCTGTGGAAACCATTCTGATGAAGAGCTAGTTCTTGATCAAATAGGATGGAATAACTTTATCTGTCCAAAATGTGGAAATGATTACTCCATTGGAAGAAAGGTAGTAATGCTTGATCCAAAACCTGCCCAAAGATCAAACAAATAACAGACGTAACTCTCAATTTATTCCAGTATTTGTCAGGATTTAGCTGGTCTTATGCAGCTTCTACCAATTCGTTTAATCTTAGAACGTTTGTTAAACGAACCTTGTCATTATGGCGAATCTCTCCAATTACTTTATCGAGGTCTTCCATATCAGGAGATGTTACCTTTGCAATAAAGTCATAATGGCCTACAGTAGGTTGGATCTCACGTATTGTATCTTTTCGATTAAGCTTGCTCATTATCTTTCCTTCAGCACCTTCTTCACACCTTATGAGAACAAACGCAGTTGGCAAGACTTGATCATCTCTCATACCAACTAATAAGACGCGCTCACTGCAGGAGTAAGTAACAATTCTCACTAGAATTCTTTGAATACCATTTACAGAAGAAATCTAAGTAATCTCTAAAAACTCAGCAAACTGAAAATTAATGTGAAAACTCTACATCTTTCAATAATAATTTTCTCATTGGCATTGGTGCCAATTTTATCAAATGCTGCCTTTGGTTCTGAACCATGTCCAACAGGTGGTTATATTCACTATGGTCCATCGCGTCAGTCCATTCCATGTTATCTTGTTTCGTCTCCATCGAATCCAACTTTGGAAGAACAGTTTGGTCATATGACACAAACCAAACTGATACACGATAATGCGATACTAATTCTTAATCAGACAACAAAAAAATTGGCATACCAAAGTGGTGAAGATATTATCGTCATTCCAGAATTGATAAACATTGGAAACAAAAAAGTAGAAATTGCTTATTGTGAACCTTTGTTTGTTCTTGAAATTAAAAATCAGACTGGTGATGTAGTGTGGCCTCAATCTACTGGTGTGGTCTGTGTTCCAGAGTTTCATGGCAATATAACATTAGAACCAGGAGAACAATTTGGTACACAACCATGGGGACCAAATATTTTCCCTCAATTATCTATTCCAGGAAACTATACTCTCACATCAGTAGCATTATTTTCATTTAACACAAATGCTGAAAGTTGGGTTTCCATTGAATCTCTTTGGTCAAAACCTATTCAGATTACCATACTTCCAGAAAAATATGTACAAAATGAAACTGTATCATGCTATGGTTATGGTTGTGGTCAAAACTCATCTGCACTAAAACAAGCGTTACTTGCAAAACAACTTGGATTAACAGGACCTCCAAGGGGCTCATTGTCACCACATGACAATGAAAATAATTCTTGGTTAACTGTAGTAGAAATTGGTAGTATTGCTGGAGGAGTAGCAGTTGGAATTTCGGTATATGTGATAAGGATTAGAAAATGAAAACTCTACACAACTTGACAGTTCAATTATGACAAGATTTTTACAGATTAGATCCAAGTTCTGCCACACAATTATATGAACAAATTATTTTTCAGTTACTTTATTAAAAATAGCCGTGACCGAGCCGGCAAATCCAATATTAAACGGCCTTCCAGAAATCTCTCCAGTAAATATCAATTGTGAAAGCTCAAACCCGTCTGGTATGCGCTCTGCAATCTTTTTTGCAATAAACTTTGGAAGAAATCTTTGTATGGTCTCTTCGTTAGGACTGTCGTCTTCTCCAAGGGTTCTTGTGGTAACTCCGGCATGTTGAATGATGAAATTTTTCAGCTCTTGCTCATCAACAGAAATATCAAGTAACGCCTTGTCCTTTTTTTCAAATTTCATGGCAACACCAAGTTTTTTGCAAGTGTGTGAGTTTTTAGATTCAGCTCAAAACTATCAATCAACTGTGGTGGTGCACGCCAGGATTCCTGTGGTCGTGATACTGCATAGTATTGTCCTGATATGATATTTTGTGATACCTTTAGAAGCATGTATCCGTGCCTGTCCTCGCAGTAACTTTCTAGTGTCACACCAGTGTCTGTCATTTTATATGGCACCTGAATAGGACTGCCGTCTGGCAGTTTTTGCATGTAGTGCAGGTGCCAGTATCCTCCTGCCCCTGCCACGATGTATGGTATCTGGCGCCCGCCAAGTTTTCTTGTAAAGCGCTGATAGTTGTGCACATGTCCTGTAAAAACAATATCTGCATATCTCCCAGATTTTTTAAATGCATCATCAAGTGTCTGCTCTATTATCTTGCTTCCACTATGATACTGATCAACAGAATATGCAGGATGATGGACAGATACGATCAACGCCTTGTTTTTTGGTGCATCTTCTAGTTCTTTTGTAAACCAAGAGATCTGGTCTTTATCAAACTGGCCACCTTCTGGCACGTTAGAGTACAATCCTATTATGGTGGCAAATGGCGTATCTAGTGTCCAGTAAACATTTGGTATAGTCATGGTATGGCGCGGAGAGTCTCCGGCATCAGGTGATGTCTGTGATACACTGGAACAAAAATTTCTTACAAATGCCTTAAGGGAGGTAGTCAGGTCTCCTGGTGCCACATCGCCGTCATGATTTCCAGGTATTGCAAATATTGGGGCAGGATAGTGCACATATGGGTCGTAGAACTGGGAATAATATTCTGATGATTCCCCATAATAGTATACAACATCACCAAGATGATAAAAAAATGCTGGATTGGAATTGTTAAAATCAGATTCCATTGCCATTGCAACAATTTGTTGTGGCACTGGATTTTTTATTCCACCCGTATCGCCTACTATGTGAAATATTATTTCTCCACTTTTTTGGATAGATGAGATTTGATCTTTTGATAGCACATCGTCTAATGACAAGTGATATGGAAAAACTCCAGTGGGAAATGGCAATGGATAAAACTTTTGGTTTCCAATTGGGCTTTGTAGTATGTTTGATTTTAGTCCAGTGGGTCTTGCTTGATGAAATGATCTTTTCAAGATTTTTCTAGTGTGCATGTTTTAAAATGACAGGCTGGCTTTTGAGCCACTGGTTTCTTGGATTCCTACTCTCTCTTCTGCTGCGAAAACGTGGTCTCAACTCATATCTGCCAGGTTTTTTGTCTGCAGTTATCTGATGCCAGCCTGTGCCAGCAGTAACATCAAAGGCGCCAATGTAGCCACCTGGTAAAAGCTTGAATGGACCATCAATGTTTTTTCCATAATCAAATTGAGTATTGTCTTTTTGCCTAAATGGCTCAAACCAAGCTGGATAAACAAAGTCTGAGACCAAAACGCCATCAATTTTGTAACCATATTGGTCAGCCTCACATGCATCGCATATCTCATACGCGTATAATGTTCCAGTTGTTTCATCTTTTTTTACAAATACTGTCAAGTTGATGTCTGGATCAGCTAACATCTCAAGCAACTCGTGGCTTGTTGTTATGGTCCAGTTGTATCCATGTTTCATGTCACTTGCAGCAAATACCTTTCCTAGAGGCAGTCCATCCTGTGTAAGATCATGATATCCTAGTGCACCTGCCTGATCAGAATCGTCAAGTATTGCTATCCACCACATGCCAGGTGATGGACTTTTTCCATTTGGAACAAAGGAAAGATCAGCGTCTATTCCCCATACTGGTGCAAAGTCTCGATGTACCTGAGTTTGCAAAGCTGGCACTGCGGCTTTGACTTGATCGTCAGTCAGTACTGTGCTTGAATTTATTATACATATCTTGATGTTTGCCATCTGTAATAATATTCTAAATTAAACTTAAAGCATTTACGATGGATTGTTCTTTTTTGATATAAATTATTCCAGCAAAACTTGTATGTAATATTGTAACAATACAGAAATAATTTTTCTAATTGATTTTTTTAATTCCTTTTATAATTATTACTTATGCTAAATTTTTGGATTCAGATTGCAAGAATTTGAATCTTAAAGGATAACTCCAATAATACTTTGAAATGGTATAGATGCAATACCATTCAAATCAAGTAATGTTTTACAAGAATAGCCTCAAATTCTAGGAAATGTATGAACCACTCCTACAGTCGTTATTGTTAACTTGAAAAAGGGGTTTGTACAAATTTGTGACACACACACCTTATTTAAGAAAAAAATGTCTTTTGATGTCGATACAATGTATACAATAATCATCATTTTATCAAGAGATCGCCTCGTGAGATGAAATGGAGGTAGGTTTATTGAGGAAATCTGAAGAGCTTTACTCTCGTTCTGAAAAAAAATACAGAGAACTCTATGAAAATTCACCAGCTCTGTATCGCACAATTGATACGCAGGGAATCATAATTGATTGTAATAAATCGTATGCAGAACGTTTGGGATATACAAAAGAAGAAGTTATCGGAAAATCAATATTCATGCATGCGTCTGATGATGACATTGACGCCATGAAAGAATCATTTGAAACATGGAAAAATACAGGAAATGTTAAGGACAAAGAAGTTTGGTTCAAGACTAAAGATGGAACAGTTTTTCCTACGCTTATTAGTGCAAATAATCTTTATGATGAAAATGGCATCTTGATTGGAAGTAACACCATCATCAAAGACATGTCAGAAATTTTTGAAGCAAGAAAAAAAATAGAAAGTGAAGCCATAATGAGATTGCAATTTGAGGAGATTAAAAAGGTGGAGAAATTAAAGGATGAGTTTGCTTCAATGATTACTCATGAACTAAAATCCCCGCTTACCCCAATAATGGGTCGCTGTGACATGCTAAGAGAACCAGGTTTACTTGGGGATCTTAACTCGCTTCAACTAGATTCAGTCAATAATATTAAAAAAAATGCTCATAGGTTGGAACGATTAATTCGAGATATATTGGAAGCCCAAAAGCTAGAAATGGGTCGCATGAAGTTTGATAAAGAAAAAATCGATGTGGCTGAATTTATGACAGAGATTCATAGAGAATATTTGTCACTAATGAAAGAAAAACAAATTGACTTTGTAGATTCTACAGAAGAAAAATTGATTCTAACAAGTGATAAGGACAGAATTAGGCAAGTAGTAGATAACTTGGTTTTAAACGCTGCAGACTTTACCAACAAAAAAGAAGCAAAGATCGAGATTGGTGCAAGAAATGAAGATGACAAGATTATTTTTTATGTAAAAGATAATGGTACAGGTATTCCAAAAGAGATGCAGCCAGACATGTTTAAAAAATTCTTCCAGGCAGATACCTCACTTACAAGAAAGCATCCGGGTACAGGCCTTGGGCTGGTAGTCTGTAAAGGAATAGTAGAAGGTTTAGGGGGCAAAATATGGTTTGAAAGTCAATCAGGAATAGGTACGAGTTTTTATTTCACACTTCCAAAAAAGCTTGATTAAAGTTTAGATAATCATCAAAAAAGAGTTTTAATAGTTTCACTAGATGCAAATTGTAATTTCTCTGAAAAATAACCGATGTTAGTTTGTTTTTTTACATACAAATCCTTTATTGATTAGGCTTGAAATTCGAAATGTGGAAATTAAAAAAGGATTTGTGAAGGAGTTTATGACATGAAAGTTTTGTTGATTGATGACAATGTAGAAATCACTGAAATGTTGTCACAATATTTGAAACTAAAAAAATGTGATTGTACTGTTATAAATAATGGAAGGGACGGACTAGATCAAATTTTGAGTAAAAAGCACGATGTTGTAATATTAGATATAGCCATGCCAGAATTCAGCGGAGTTGATCTAATAAATTCTCTTGAAAAAAAGGGCAAACTAAAAGAACATAAAATAATTTTGTTGACTGCATCCTCTATTACTGATGAAGAATTGGCAAATATTTTAGACAAGGGAGTAGTTACGGCCTTGAAGAAGCCAGTTGATCTAAACCGTCTTTTTGAAGTCGTTAGAATTTGTTCTCGACTAAAAGCCCCATACAGTGCCAATTGAGAATATTTGAGCTAGATTTACCATTGAGATAAAGACGGAATAAATAATTATTTTTTGATATATTTTAAAATGAGTGTACTAAACCAAGTGAACAAAACACCTAGATGGGTTTTGAATTGAAAATAAAAAAGTGGGTTACTGCGCTCTAAAGATTCTGTACGCAGCGTCCAAGGGAGATTGAGTTACCTATTGTTGCACCGTTTGCATCTTGGAATTGCAAGGAGATAAACGGATTACCTCCAACACCACCAAGTGAGGGCTGTTTTGGAAACGTGATTGATATCCCTGAAGGTATTACCGTTGCTTTCACAAACTGATCATTTGTATGGGTTCCTTTGTCATTGTTGGTAAAGATTATCTTGGCATTCAATCCGCTCATGACAAGGTTTCCAGTAAGGTCAATGTCAGAATTTGTATTGGAACACTCAAGTGCAGAGACATCTGCCATCAATGTTGCAGGAACTGAAACGGTTTGTGATATGTCAGAGAGTCCCTGAACACACCTTCCTAGGAAGACTGGAGAGCTCAATGGATTTCCATTGTTGTCTTCAAATTGTATCCAGATATATGGATTGCCACCAACGCCCCCAAGTACTGGTTGCTTGGGTATCTGTATTGTATCTCCTTGATTTATCACAGTTGTGGTAACAGTTGATGTGTACATGTGGGTCCCTTTGTCATTGTTCTGGAATGTAAACTGGGCTCCTATTTGGGTTAGAGCTACTACTCCATTGAGAGTAATGTATGGTCCAGGACTATTTGTACAGTCAGATGCAGAGACTGAGCCTTGTACGTTAACAGGTATCATGCCACTGGTACTGACTTGTTGGTCTGCAAATGCAGGTGCAAGTGTGTAGCTTAGCACAAACACAGCAAGTATATATGCAGTTAGGTGCTTTTTGTTGATAGATGTTACATCTAATGTCATTGTACTGACTTGTCTTTAATTGATTAAGTAACTATGCTGTCACTGATTTAGAACAAAACTAAATATGATTTTTCAATACGACTAGTCTTTGCAGTACTAGCGGTGTAGATCTTTATGAATTGAAAATAAAAAATTGGAAGGGTTGTACGACCAACCCAAGAGATGGCATGTGTTGTCTTTTAGTGTGCTCTGACAGGTTCTACTGCTTTAGGAGGTTGAGGTATTTCTCCGGGAGCACACTTGTGGTCTCCACATACAAAGCCAGGATCCCACGTTGCTGTTACATGTGTATGGGAGTATTGACCTTCTTGATCATCGGCAAAGGCAATACCTGAAAAATTTAGGCCTGGTACTAGTGCAAACATTGCTATTGCAAATAATGCCATGTAGTTTGTCTTAGCCATACGTTCTCCCACAGATCCCACATTGCCAGTGGTGCGATACAACTGCCCATTTGTGTTCGTGTTGTTTTTGTGACATCATATTACTTTCTTATAGTTACTATACAAAGTATAGTATATAAAATGAAAAGTAACTAAACTGAAAGTAACTGAGATCTTGTTAATCTAATACCTGTGGTCTCTCATATTTTTATAATTGATAACCGTATTGATCATAATGAATTTGGGAGATATTTTATAATGCGTGCAGCTGTTGTTCCCAAAATTAATGGAAAATGGGAGGTAAAGGAAGTTCCTACTCCAAAACCAAGTGCAAATCAGGTTTTGATAAAAATCCATGCTAGTGGTCTGTGTTATACTGATGTACACATAACAAAAGGCGAGCTACCCTTGCCAATTGAGTTTCCAAGAACCATAGGGCACGAGCCTGTTGGTGAAATTGTTGAGCTTGGAGTTGGTGTAACTACGCGCAGAATTGGCGATAGGGTGGGTGTTCCATGGATACAAGCATCATGTGGAAGATGCGAGTGGTGTGAGCGCGGCAAGCAGTTATTTTGTCAACAACAAATAGGAACTGGAATTGGAACTCAGGGTAGTCATGCCGAATACATGTTGGCTTATGCTGATTCTACAATGCTTCTTCCAAAAGAGATAACATACGAACAGGCAGCTCCAGTCTTTTGTGCTGGTTATACCGTATACAGCGGTTTAAGGTTTGCAGATCCAAAACCACATGAGAAAATTGCCATAGTTGGCATAGGGGGATTGGGTCATCTTGGAATCCAGTATTCAAAGGCTTGTGGATTTGAAACAATAGCTGTGACTCATTCTAAAGACAAAGAAGAGCTATCCTACAAGCTAGGAGCAGACAAGGTTGTTGCAAACGGTGAAGAATTAATGAAGGCAGGAGGTGCTGATGTCATACTTGCTACAGGAAACTCTACAAAATCCATGACTGATTCTCTAAAGGGAATACGACCTGATGGGAGAATGATGGTAATGGGAGTTTCAAACGAAGAACCTATTCATGTCTCAACTGAGATTTTGTTTAATCGTGCAAGAATAATAGGTTCCACACAAAACAGCAGAGAATATCTTTTTGAGGCACTAGATTACGTTGCTAAAGGCAAAGTAAAAGTAATTACTGAAACCTATAGCTTGGATGATATTTCACAAGCATATGACAGAGTAGCTGATGGCAAGGTTAGATTTCGAGCTGTAATAAAAAATTAGAATAAACTTTCTTTTTACAATAAATGGATCTGAAATGTGACCAAGTATTTTGATAGTTAATCAACTTATCTTAGATTGGTTTTACATAATTTGTGCAAAGAATAAAAAAAATTAGAATAATAACATTGATTCAAAGTATGACCCGTAAAATGGAGAAGACTTAGGTGGTTCCTGTTTCAGATGAGATTCTAATTAATGCTGTAGAAAAAATCAGCAAAAGTGTAGTAAACATTGCCAGTGTTAGGATGATTCAGGATCAGATCTTTCGAGTATTTCCTGTGGAAGGAGTAGGCTCTGGTGTAATTATTGACAAGCGAGGATACATACTTACAAACAATCACGTAATTGAAGAATCTGAAAGGTTGAGAATTACTTTAAGCGATGGAAGAATATTTAATGGAAAAGTTGTTGGAGCTGATGAGGCAACTGATCTAGCTGTTGTCAAAATTGAACCAAAAGAAGACATACCTGTAGCCGTTCTAGGTGATTCTGACAAACTAAAGATGGGACAGATAGTAATTGCAGTAGGAAATCCATTTGGTTTGACTGGAGGTCCCACAGTGACTTTGGGTATAATAAGTTCGTTGAATAGAAGCATTCAAACACAAACTGGTGTACTAGATCTAATTCAAACTGATGCAGCTATAAATCTAGGAAATTCAGGAGGTCCTCTAGCAAACACTGCTGGTGCAGTCATTGCCATTAACACTGCCAAGATGCCATATGCTCAAGGTATAGGATTTGCAGTGCCTATTAGCACAGCTAAATCCATACTAAAAGAGCTAATTGAGAAGGGGCGAGTAAGCAGGCCATGGATTGGAATTCATTCAATCAAGATGACGCCGCAATTGAGGCAATACTATGGATTACCAATGGGTGATGGTGCACTAGTGGTTCAGGTTGAACCCTACAGTCCTGCTGATAATTCTGGACTACGAAGAGGAGACATTATAGAAAATATTGACAAAAACAGAATCGTAGAGCCATCACAAATTGCCACATATATTAGAAAAAAACATGTAGGTGATACCATATCCCTTACCGTAAACAGAAATACAAGACGACTAGAAATTGCAATAACACTAGAAGAAAACGATACTGATCTTTATGTAAAATCTTCTGGGCTACCATGATTGCAGTTATCAAAATTTAGTTTGTAGTGAATCAGGCCATATCCTCGTAGTCCTATACAAGATTACGCATTTGTGTTCGTAATCATTATAGAAACTACGCAATAGAGAATAATTGTCTGAATTGATCTTATAGAATAGTTTTAGCATATTCAGATATGCAATACGTCTATAATTTAGACATTGTATATACTGAAAAGTATCAGTGGTAGAAATCACTGGCTAATACTGATTTTTGCGCCACTATTGTTAGTATCACTTGGCATTATCCTACAAAATGTTTCTGCAGAACAAGTGGTATCTACAATACCTTTAGGAAGCTACCCATCCCATGTTGGAATAAATCCTAGCACAAATATGATTTACGTAGGTCAAAACGGTGGAAATCTTCTCTATATAATTAACGGTACAACTAACACTCTTTCAGACACTTTAACAATTGGACCTTCTACTGGATACAGCACTGTGCTGCAGATCGCAGTAAATCCAAATACAAACAAGATTTATGCTCTTACACAAACTGGTAGTGGCGGCATCTTAGTAGTAATTGATGGGTCTACTAATAGTATTGTAACTAAAATTCCAGTGAGCGTATATAATGTGCAAGGTGTTGCAGTAAATCCAAATACAAACAAAATTTACGTTGGTGATATCGTACTTCATGTTGTTTACGTAATTGATGGTGCAACCAACAATATTGTAACTAGTGTGCCAGTAACCAATGATCCTGTTGACATAGCACTCAATCCAGTCACCAACAAGATTTATGCGGCCATTGATCACAGTACTGTCGTAGATGTAATTGATGGTTCAACTAATACTGTGATAAATCACATAGGTGTGGAATCTCATTCTGAAAACGTAGCAGTCAATCCAATTACAAACAGGATTTATGTGGCAGCAGCCGGTACTGCCTTTGAAAATCCAAACCTGTACGTAGTTGATGGTTCAACAGATAATGTGATAGACGTCATACCAAAACTATTTTCTCAGGAAATGGGAATAAATCCAGATACCAATAGAGTTTATGTGCCTTACAATAATACCATTTCAATAATCAACGGTTCAACTAATAATCTGATAGGTACTATTTCAGACGGAAGTGACCCCTCTTATGCAGCGGTAAATTCTGCAACAAATATGATTTACGTAAGTAATGTGTATGGCAACTCTGTCACCGTAATAGACGGAAGGATTGTTGCTTCTTCTGCTCCACAGAATCTACAGGCAACTGCAACTTCATCCTCACAAATCAATCTATCATGGACTGCCCCATCAAACAATGGAGGCTCTGCAATAACTGGTTATGAAATTGAAAGGTCTACCGATGGCGGTTCAACTTGGTCTGCGATTGTATCTAACACTGGAAATACTGCAATAACTTATTCTGACACTGGATTAACACACAGTACAACTTACACATACAGAGTATCTGCAATAAATCAAATAGGGACTAGTCAACCATCCAATACTGCATCTGCAACTACCTTCAATACAGTACCATCACAACCCATAGGTCTTACAGCTACTGCTCAAACTCTTCAGATAAACCTAAGATGGAATGCACCAAGTGATAATGGCGGAACTCCAATAACTGGTTACAAAATAGAAAGATCAACTAACAATGGAAATACATGGTCAACTATTGTTTCCAACACCGGCAGTACAGGAACAACATATTCTGATAAAAATATCCTTCCACTTACGACCTATACTTACCGTGTCTCTGCAATAAATGATATCGGAACTGGAAATTCATCAAATACTGCATCAGCATCAACTCTGTCAGTTGGACCAGTAACTCCTCCATCTCTTCCATAAAATTAAATTTTGTCTTTTATAAAATAGTTTAGCGAAATAGGTAACTTCATAGTCCTATACAAGACCGCAGAAATATAGACGGCATTTTTACTAGGAAGATAAAGTGACAGGTTTGGGTTCTACCAGACTAGAATTTTGGAAGCTTATATTTTATAAGACGTTGTTTCACATGATAGCAGAGCGAAAAAGATTGCAAGAAAATAAAGAAAGTAACGCTGACACTGTTCTGCTTGAGAATTTTCAGCGAGAGATATGGAGTAAGGTTCCCCATTTAGAAAAAAAATCAGACGGAGTGAGAGTTGTCAACGCAACACCACTAATTGATATTACTAAAGATCTGATAGAGTGTGCAAAAAAAGAATACAATCTGGATCTTACAAATTCAGATCTGCAAGTTTTTGGCAAGTTTGATTCAAACTTGCTGGCAGGCTCTATCAAAGTAAGACCTGCAGTCCACATTATTCATGATGCCATTATATCAGGAAAACTCAGACAAGGACAGACAATATTTGAAGCAACATCAGGTAACTTTGGAATAGCTCTAGGACAGATAGCAAAGATTGGACTGGATGTTGTCACACTTGTCTCTAGAAGACTACAAGAAGGAGTCTTTGAGGAACTAAGAAACGAGAAAACGCGAATCATAAATCTTGACATGGACATCTGTCCTGCTCCTGGCATGAAAGACAACCCAAATCTTTTGGCTGCCAAAGCAACTGCATTTAACATTAGATCACAACTCTCCGAATTGGGATTTGATCAATCTGTTTTTGATAAATCACTCCCTGAGATAGAAGCAGTTCTTGCAAAACAAGATATAATAAACTTGGCAAAACTCCTTGCAAAAATATACGGATGTTTCTGTCCAGAACAGTACGACAATGATCTAAACATTGATGTACACAAGACAGTGACTGGAGCAGAAATAGACCAGCAATTACATGAACAAGGGCGTTCGCTTGCAGATTTTAGAATTGTTTGTACGTTTGGTACAGGTGGCACCTCTGGTGGCTTGAGCAGATACTTGATGGAAAAATATCAAAAAAAATCACTACATGTAGTATTTCCACTAGGTGATCAAGATGTTGCAGGAATTAGGACTAAAGCCAAGGCAACAGGCTTGAAATTCTACGAGCCTGAAAAATATGCAGGACAGCATGAAGTAGATTTTAGTCAGGCAAAACGTCTGCTAAAGTTTTTTGTAGACAAGGGTCATGACATGGGAGAAAGCAGTGCACTTGCACTTTATGCAGTGATGCAGATGGCAAACTTTGGTGAGCATGGAGGAAAGTTTGTCGTAATAGTTGCAGATGGAATTCAAAAATACAAAAAGAATTTGATAACAGAAAAACAGAACCGCATAAAAGTTGACCTGCAAGAAGCTCTATCCAATATAGGAGACTATGACAGAGTTGTCTGGATTCATACCCAGTATACTCCAAAAAAAGAAGGAATAGAGCTAATTGCAAATGCACTGGGTGTTGATCAAAGCAAGGTCTTTGTCCCAAAGGCAAGAGATGTGGAGAAGCTTTTGATGACACAAGAGATTCCAAAAGAATTGGATAGCGCATTAGGAGGACATGACAGTAAAACACTGCTTGTTTGCATGATGGGAAACACATCTCTTATGGTTGCTCAAGAGCTTGCAAAAAAAGGAATGGTATCTGAAAGTTTGAATGGAGGAATAAATGCACTTTCTCAAGGAAAAGGAAAGCACATTTCTGAATTAATACAAATAGCTAGAGAATGATATATTCTGGTATGATAGAATCATACGGATCATTGTAGATAACGCGGAATTTTTTTAACTAGATATGATATAGATATTTTTCCCGGACCAATTGTTATTATGACTAGCGAGCCTGCAAGAAGTATTACTGGAAGATCAGCACCGTTTGGACCTATGAATTGCGATGCTTTATAGATGTAAAATATTACGCCAAGCATCACAAGGGAGAGAACCGATGCGGAAATTCTTGTCAATACACCAATTATTATCAAAATGCCAGGAACAAATTCCTCTATTGCAAAAAGATACTGCAGATGTACCGGAAGGCCAAACTGTGGTAGATAAGTAGCAAAGCCAGGATCAAACTTTGCATAGCCACCCGCAATAAAGATAACACCTATTGTCAATCGTAGTCCAAAATGAGAGATGTCATGGAACTTGCTTTGACGTATTTGTGCATCTGTCAAGATATGGTATTTTTTAATTGAGGTTAACTTAAGGGTATAGTAATTTTGTTAAATGATTAGAGTAATTACAAACCAGACAACTGGATTTTTTATTTTTGATATTGTTTAGTAATGACTAATGAGTCATCTAAAAACATCTTTGAGATTCCAAATGGATCCAAAATAAGATCGTGCACTTCTCAATTTATCTTGTGAAATAACTTGATTTCTTACCTATCACATTTACTAAAACAATGAAAACTGCCCATGCTATAAGAGAACTTGCCATGGCTGCTTGATATGGCTGCATTGTATAGTGGAGAAATTGGTAGTGTGAAAAGATCTTTGTCACAGCATAGAATGCTTCTGAGACAGAAATTGCAATTACGAGATTTTTTATGTTCTGCTTGGAAAATGCTGGATTTTTTTTGCCTACTATTGGATCACGATGAGCATATTTGTTGTCAATATAAAACGTAATTACAAAGAATGGAATATCAACACAGTATTCTGATAGCAAGGCAACTATGGCATTTACAAGCATATTGTTGTCATACATGGAATAAAGTTGAGCCCCAAGTGCACCTGAAAAATAACCAGCAATGCCAGATATGATGAGATTCCTGTTAAACAACACCATATCTCTATACTTGTTAAAAAATTTGTCTAGTGGTTCTATTGATGTCAAACATAGAGACTATAACAGTCAGAAATTATAGGACTGACATGTATTTTCTAATTACTTACTCGATAATTCCCATTTAAAGTGATTATTTTAACAAGACCGTTAAAAATGTCTCTGTTTTATTCTTGTAAGCAAACTCGGATAGTTGTTGTTCTATGGAATGGACAATTACTCTATGTGATGCTCCGTATAGTTCCTCTAAGATTTCCTTTAGATATTCTGGTTTTTCAAAACAATCAGGTATGTAACAGTGATATTTTTTGTATAGCTTACTTGTTACTTTGTCATATACTGGCTTTCCAATATCAAGCAGTGTTTTTGCAATGACAATAGTTGTCAATGCCTTCATGGTATCAGGTGGATCAATCATTGAGCGAATCCCTCTAGATATCTCATATAGACTAGAGGAACCTAGAGTCTATTAGATCGCGCATGTCATATTTTTTCACACGCACCTTTTCAAACGGTAAAATTGTGCTCAAAAGTAGGGTTCCCTGTTTGTTAATAAAACCAGCAAACTCAACTCCATGCCCTAAAAGATGACTTTCAAAAGACTTCAAGTCTATACTTTGGACCATGTCAAATCATTGTAATGAGTACGTCGCCGTAACTAATAAGAAAGCTCATTTGATTTCTAAAGGTCTTATAATTTACTTTCAAAATGCAACTTTCATGTTTTTAAGAATTTGAAATTCTATCACAAGTCTTTTTGCTTACAATCACCAATATGTTGTATGGTAGGTAAGGAAACAGCTTACATTATGATAAATTGCGAAGTAGGTTACGAAGAATCCATAATAGAGCAGTTAAAAACAATAGAAGGTGTCAAGTATGTACAAGGCGTACTTGGAAATTTCGATATTTTAGCAAGGATCGAAGTGGTATCAATAGATGCCTTGAGAGAAATAATAACCTCGAAAATTCGCAAAATCCAAAAAATTCGTTGCACTACAACAGTAATTTGTAGTAAAAATGGCAGATCTGATGAAGATGATGCTTGTTAAAATTCACATAACCGTTTATTGTTATCAAGAATTCCTGTTGTAATAGATTGATCTAGTCTGCAAATAATTCATACTCATATACAATGGGCGCGTAATAATATTATGCCAACAGCATACATTTTGCTAAATGTCAAACCTGAATCAGAGCTAGAAGTGATAAAACAAATCAAAAACACTGTAAAAACTGAGGATGAATCTCTAAGATATGAGATTCAAGGAGTATACGGTGTCTATGACATTATAGTAAAAATAGAATCAGAAAACATGGATGATGTGAAAAACATACTAGGTAAAATCAGAAGAATTGACAAAATATCCTCAACCATCACAATGCTGGTCATAGAAGAACAAGAAGTATAGATTCAATGCTAATGATCTTTCGATGTGAGTCCAAAATAGTTTGGTTAAACAAAAAAACCAAATAACAAATTAGTGACTTGATCAGCACACGGGAGTACATCCCAGTGAATCAGCGTTTGTGCGCCTCACTTACTCGTTGGTTGCTGACAAGTCATGCAGTTACAGAACCACTCTGCAATACTAAATACGTGTTTGTCTTACTTAAGGCATAGGGAAGAATCTTCTATGAGTCGTGTTTGGTACAGATATGAAGAATTTAGAATTATCAAATATGATCAATATCATGTTATTCTGATCTGCAAAACACTGAATCAAAAAAGAGAATTGTTCTATTAATTGATTACTTATCATAGAGAAGTATGCCCTAAATACTTTTGAAACAAAATCATACCCATGCTAAGGGATTACATATCTCTTACACTGGGAGTACTGACTCTTCTGATCGCTTCAGGCGCAGTCTATGGAATATTAACTATCAACACACAGATTCAGGCAAAACCAGAAACCACTATTCCAGATTATTCAAGCGAATTAGCTTCATTAAAATCTCAAATTAATTCTATGAACTCGCAAATTGGTTCGATGAGCTCTAGTCTTAGTTCTATGAATGGCAACCTTTCTACTCTTGATTCAGTAAAAAATGGTTTGATTGATGTTAACGCAAAATTAATTGAACTAGAAAAAAACACCAACCAAGCTTCACCTAGCGTACAGACTGCAAATTCACAACTCTCTGTTCTTTTAGACAAGCCTGTTTATCTCCAAGGTGATACAATAAAAATAGCGGCTATTGGAGCCACTCCCCAAAAGATAGTTCAAGTGGAATTAATTGATAGTTCAGGATACATCATAACCAACGGTCAGACATATGCAGATTCTGCAGGCAAAGTATCTTACAATATACAAATACCAAGCTCACAGATTTCAGGAAATTATCAGGTAAAGCTAGTCTCAGATCAACAGATATCATCAACACCAATCATTATACAATCTAGTACAAGCTCAACATCTAACACATCTACATTTACTGCACAGACTGACAAGACAACTTACTATACAAATGATCTAGTTCAGGTGACTGGAACAGCCCAGCCAAATACTGCTGTCACAGCAGTCTTTACAAGTGCGTCGGGATATACAGCTACCTCTAGTACAACTGCAAACGGTGATGGAAGTTATACCCTAATCTTTGACATCCTATCATCATATCAAACAGGAACCTGGACCATAACTTTGACTAATGTAGCACAAACAAAATCACTTTCTATATACATCCAATCGGGAAGCTCAAATACATTTACTGCACAAACTTCAAAATCAACTTACAACTCGGGAGATACAATTCAGATTTCTGGAACAGGTCAGCCAAACACTGCTGTCACAGGAGTTCTTACCAGCCCAACAGGCAGGACATACAATTCTGGCTCTACTGTAAGCACTGGCGGCAGCTATACTGTCTATTTTTCCAGTCTGCAGTATTATGAAACAGGAACATGGTCTGTTACTATGAATAATGCAGGACAATCAAAGACAATTACATTTTACATGCAGTCAACAAGCTCTACTACATTTACTGCACAAACCACCCAGTCCACCTATTCAAGGGGTGCAGTAATCGAGGTCACTGGTACAGGACAACCTAACACAATTGTAAATGAAGTGCTTACCAGTCCTTCAGGAGGTACATACAGTGCATCATCAACTATACAATCTGACGGCACATATGCTATATTCTTTCAAACATCAGCGTCATATCAAGCAGGAACATGGACCATATCTGTGAGCAACTCTTCACAATCAAAGACTCTGTACGTTATGTTACAATAAAATAACTTACTCCATTTTATTCTGGCCTACAAACTCCCGCATCAAAACCAAAATAAATGATAGGGTTCGAATGTTTTCCTGAGTGTAACTAAAGTGCTTAAATCTCAAATTCTCATCTAGTGTCAATCCCTTGTT
The DNA here is from genome assembly GCA_035631875.1 of Nitrosopumilaceae archaeon. NCBI lineage: Archaea > Thermoproteati > Nitrososphaerota > Nitrososphaeria > Nitrosopumilales > Nitrosopumilaceae > Nitrosopumilaceae archaeon. The sequence continues at coordinate 103,143 of DASQHX010000006.1, forward strand.
CCAAATCTTGTGCATCTCTGATCTCTCTATAGTCCATACAGAATTTTGTGTGGTGATGTGAACTCTGCCTCCCAAGTACTTTGCTTGAAATTCACCTGTCTGGGATAAGGACTGGAACTGTCTTGATTCTGAAAGATCCTTTACTAGAATGTTCCAAAGATCTTCGAATTTCAACCATATCTGATATTATACAACTCTGATTTAACCAAATCTCTATCTATTTTGTTGCATAATTTGTAAAGACAAATTTGGAATGCTGTCTTTTCATAATACATACGATAATTATTAATAATAAATTTATAGTGGCAAATGTGGAAAGCAAAGCAAGAACTCTAGTTAGAACAATAAGTTTTCGCATAATTATAGTTATTATTTCTACCGTGATATTCTGGAATGCCACGCAGAATGTTTTACAAACCACTTTGTCATCTGTAATATTTAATGTTGCAGCTACGGCAGCTTATTACATTCACGAAAGAATATGGATCAGAATAAAGTGGGACCCAATGAAAAAAGATAGTTCCAAATCGGATTTCCGTCAAAATGATTTAATGAAATAAATTTATTTTGTAGTTACTACACCTATATCCATGAATTGATTTCATACTGTGAGAAGAGAAACAAATGACTGAAACATTAGAAAACCGCAAGATAGTTTCCGAGAAAGAATGGACAGAGGCACGTAAACAATTCCTTATCAAAGAAAAAGAGTTTACACGCTTTATATCAATTTTTTAAATGAATTATGAAAATATGGAAATCATTGTGGAAAATATTAAATATGCATCTGAAACACATCACACATGGTAAAACCAATCCCAGATGGATACCACTCTGTTACTCCAACGTTGACCATAAGTGGAGCATCTGATGCAATAGAGTTTTACAAGAAAGCCTTTGATGCAAAAGAAGTTTACAGATTTCCAGGACCAGACGGTAAATCAATAATGCATGCAGAAATCAGAATTGGAGATTCTCCAATCATGCTCTGTGATGAAATGCCACAAATGGGATGCCTGTCCCCAAAATCAATAGGCGGACCAAGCGGTTCAATATACCTGTATGTCAATGATGCAGACTCTGTCTTTAACAAGGCTGTTTCTGCAGGGGCAAAACCAATGATGGCAATGATGGATGGATTTTGGGGAGATAGGATAGGTGCACTCTCAGATCCTTTTGGTCACAGGTGGACAATAGCTACCAGAAAAAAAGACATGTCAAAAGAAGAAGTAGAAAAAGCTGGCAAAGAATTCATGAAAAACATGTGCCAGTAAACTTTGGTTTTCCAAAAATTATAGAAAAAAGTTTTGTAGCTAGTCTTACAGGATTAGAATCAATGCAATTTATCAGCAATCCCTAAAAATGATAACGTATGATTCAGGATAGTTGAGTCATGTGATTAAAAATGGTACCAGAAAAAAAGAATCTAAAATACCAGTTCTACTAACCATAATGACATCATCATGTCTTTTATTTCTGGTTGGGTATGATGCACAAGCATCAACAGTTCCTGATCCACCAGCTAGTCTTTCTGCAATACCTATCTCTCCTACTGTGGTTAGTCTGTCCTGGTCTCCGCCACAATACAATGGCAGTTCAGCAATCACACACTATAAAATAGAATCCAAAACTGCAACTACAAGCTATAGTACCTTAACCACACTAGGCAATGTTACCAAATACAACAACACAGGTCTTGTCACTGGTACGACCTACATATACAGAGTCTCTGCGATAAACTCTATTGGTACCAGTAATCCGTCATACGAGGCTGTGGCAACACCAAAAAGCACATCAGTACCACCCAAAAATATACCGCCTAGTCCGCCAACTGGCCTGACTGCCACAACATCTTCTGGAACCCAGATAAACCTCTCATGGAACCCGCCTGCAGGTAATGGCGGACCACCTGTCACAGGATACCAGATCCAATACCAATTAGATTCTGGCAGCTTTGTAAACCTTGTATCAAATACAAGAACTGCAGCCACCGGTTATTCTCATGTGGGATTGTCTGCTGGACATACTTATACTTACATAGTTTTTGCGATAAACTCAGTTGGAACAAGTAATTCATCAAACACATCTTCTGCAGTACCAATGCAGATTTCTTCAGCACCGTATCCACCAACAGGTCTTGTTGCAAATCCAGCTTCTCCAACAAGTATCAGTCTGTCATGGACTGCGCCGTCAAACAATGGTGGTTCAGATATCACTGGATATTTGGTAGAATACAAAGTCGGCACTGGCACATATTCTGTCTTGATTCCAAATAATGTTTCAACAACATACTTGCAGACGGGATTGATAACTGGTACAACTTACACTTATCGTGTTTCTGCAATAAATTCCATTGGCACTAGTGCTCCATCAAATGAAGCATCTGCGGTACCGATAAAAACATACATACCAACAGGTGTTACCGCAGTTGCTGATTCTCCAACTATGGTATATTTATCATGGATACCGCCTTCAGAAACTTTTGGACAATCAATTGCAGGATACAGAATTGATCAGAGACTTTCCTCAAATGTTTTCAATACTATGGTGGATAATACTGGCATAATTACAAATTATTCTATCAGTAACTTGTCTACTGGTAAGACCTATACTTTTGTTGTTGTTACACTTTTTACAGGAGGTACAGAGAGCAATCCTTCCTCAGAAGTTTCTGTAACACCAACGAGCACCTCTGCTCCGCCGCCTACCTCCACAACACCTAACCCAACACCTACTCCAACAACACAATCGTCTCTACCAAATTCTCCAACAGGTCTTAATGTCACCAAAGTTTCTCCATCAAGTGTACAGATTTCCTGGATTGCTCCATCAAACAATGGTAAACCTTCTGTAACAGGATATTATATTGAATACAAGGTTGGTTCAGGTGCATGGTCAGTTCTTACAGCAAATACTGGTATCAGCACATCCTATGTACACACGGGATTGGCAGTTGGCACATTCACTTATCGTGTTTCTGCCATAAATTCTGCTGGTACAGGAAGCCCCTCAACCGAAGCCTCCATTACACTTGTAAATAACACTCCCACTCCGCCGCCTGTAATCGAGTCCTCTGGTGGCATGATAAATGTCATCAATACTGATTATACAATAAGCTACAATATCATTGGTGGAAAATTACTTGGAATTAGCGCTGATCAAGCCACGTTTTCTTTACAAGTACAGCTCCAATCGAAAAGTGACGGAGTTTTGTCATTGAATTTGCCACGAGAATTAATTGATGCAAAAAAAGCAAATGGCACTGATGATGATTACATAGTAGCTTCAAATAATCAAATGTTCAAGTTTACTGAAACAAAAAATAGTGCTGTAAGAACTCTTGTAATTAGCTATCCTGCAGAAACCAATGAGATATCAATTTATGGAACCCACATTGTTCCAGAATTTCCAACTGCCTTGCTAGTCATGTTAATTGCTGTCACTTTGACAGTTGTGTTTTATAGAATTATGCCAATCTAGTTTTTTCTTTCTACGATCTTTTTTCATCTTTGGTCTTTCAAATTTCATTCCTGATATAGATCAGAAAATTTTCTAAGACAAATGATGCAAACTAAATCTAATTACATAAAACTTATCTAGATGATTATTGTTTTCAGAACAAATGAAACTTGCAATCATTCTGGTTGTAGTACTGGGATTGATTATAGCTAGCTCAAGTGCTTTTGCTGAAACAGATTCACACAAGATTTCTGGTGATCCTATCTACCTGAATTATGCTGGCATATCAGGTAACTCAAATGCAGGCGGCTGTAGTGGCATCCAACTTGATAGTTTCCAGTGGGGTGCTGGCACACAAACTGGAACACAAAGTAGCGGTTCAGGAGGAGGAGCAGGTAAAGTAAGATTTAATGAATTTACCATTACAAAAACAACGGATAAAGCATCTCCATTGTTTTTCAACCAGCTAGTGTCTGGAAAATCTGGACCAGCACAAATTACTCTCTGCAGAAAAGCAGGCGGTGAACAGCAGCCTTATCTCCAGTTCACATTAGGGAATACATTGATTTCATCATACAATATATCATCAGGCGGTGACCGTCCCTCCGAAAGTCTTACTCTAAACTTTCAAACATTAACTTTCATATGGTTTGAACAAAGTCCTAACGGTACTCCTACACCAATTTCTTCTGTATGTTTTGACGTCTTCACAAACAACGCTTGCTCATCTAATTCATAAATATCTGGAAAACATTTTTAGATTCTAGGATCGAAAGTTAGTACAAGTCATACAGGATTCAAATCAAAATTATGAATGAATCAATTGCCTATTTTGTTGAATTATTTTGAGAAAAGCAAGATTTGAAGTGCAAGTTTGCAAGCTTTCCAAAAATGAAAGATCATCTGTAAATACTATTAATTTTTACTTACCGTGGGTCTGGATAGTGAAAAAAATTCACACTCTTCCGATATTTGCGATTCTAGTATTTGTTCTATCATTCTCAATTCAAGATGCACATGCTATAGGCGGAACCATCTCTGATGGACCATCATGTGTATCAATAGGTGGTACATTTGATGCCCTTAACACATGTACTGTATCATCTTTGACAATTAATTCTGGAGAGACACTTACCATATCTGGAATAGAATTGAACATCATAGGCACCATCACTAACTCTGGTGACATTCTTGTCAACGGTGGCAGCGTTACTGTCAACGGTGGCGGTACACTTGACAACGGCGGAGGCGTTACTGTCAACGGCGTTGGCACAGCTCTTAACGGCGGCGTTACTG
>DASQHX010000007.1 GCA_035631875.1 Nitrosopumilaceae archaeon
CAACTTCGCCAGATGATACTGATGATGTAGTAGATGGTTTTGGTGCCTCTTTTGGTTTTGGTGGAGGAGCCATTCCTGCTGGTAATGTTCCATGAGTAGGACCTGAAGCTGCCGGTCTTGGTTTTGGTGCCGGAGGTGGTGGTGTATGTTTTGCATGTTGTTCTGCTGGTTTTACCTGAGATGATAATTGGCCAAGCTTTGCTTCAAGTTCAGCTATTTTTGCTTCAAGTTCGGAAGTAGATTTTTTAGTAGAAGATCGTGGTTTTTTTGGTTTGATTTCTTTTGACATGTGCTATTTGGTCATGCAAATGTAGTTTATTTAGATTTTGATCAGGTGTAAACGTGATTATTTATAGAAGTTTTATAAGAAGCGCACGGAATTTATTCTCTGTTGGACGATTTTGAAAGAGAGTATCCCGGGTTTGACTGGAAGAACACACCTGCCTATAAACACCCAGGAGGTAGGAATTGTCCTTGCCCTAAACATGAATACATAAGAGAGCAGATCAATGTAGCAAGAACCGTAAGTCAAACAAGTAAAGAAGTCGGTAAGATCACACTCAAGTTTTGCCCTGATCACTACAAAGTATATCTAAAAGAAGTAATTCCTGCAATGCCTTTCAAATACAGAATGCTTACCAAAATAGCTCTTAAAATTGGCGCAATACAAATTGAACAGCTCAAATACATGCAATCAGACCAATGCTTTTACTGCAAATTTGGATCTGGTGGCCATGACAAGAAAACCGAGTTGCCCCCAATAGGCTAGACAGGCCCAAGCAAAATTTTTGGTTTGTTAGGAGTATCATGATGACATTTTTTTCCACATAGTGGACATGTAACCCTATCCAAAAAGATGCATTGACAAATATGTGACTTCAGATAACTTTCAGCGCTTTTTGTATATTCCCCAGTGCCGTTGCAAAATGAACATGGTGTATCTAAAAGTACAATCTTACCCTGTCCATTACAAACGGCGCATTTTTGATCAGTCACGTTGACGAGTTTCCTTGATAGACAATTAAATTCCTTTTGTTAAATCTTTTCTCTAATTGCTGTGTAAAAATCCAGTTAAGCTTATACAATATACAAATTCAGTAGTTCTATGGTAATAGAAGATCTTGGCGAGTTTGTAGAAAAGCTGGAAAAGGTAGATGAGCTAAAGCGGATAAAAACTCAGGTTGATGCCAATTTAGAGATTGCTGAGATTTTAAGAAGAAATATGTATTCAAATGGTCCAGCACTTTATTTTGAAAATGTAAAAAATTATAACATGCCAGTTTTGGGAAACGCTTTTGGTTCATTAAAAAGATTGTCGATTGGATTAGAAACTGACGATTTTACTCAAATTGGTCAGAGAATTGTGGATATGACAAAGATGGAAATTCCAAGTGGAATTTTTGAAAAAATAAAAAAATTACCGGAACTATCAAAGATGACAGATATTGTGCCAAAACTACAAAAAAGTGGGCCTGTGACAGAAATTTTTGAAGCGTCACCGTCATTTGATAAAATTCCAATTTTAAAAACATGGCACAAAGATGCTGAAAGATTCATCACTTTTGGCATTGTTGCTACAAAACATCCAGATACAGATGTCAGAAATCTAGGAGTATATAGAATGCAGATACTTGACAGCACACATGCTCTCATGCATTGGCAAAAGCACAAGAGAGGAGCACATCATTATGACATCAAAAAAGATGCAGGAAATAAAATTGAAGTTGCAGTAATAATTGGTGCAGACCCAGCAACAGTATTTTCTGCTGTTGCACCCGTTCCTGAAGGGCTAGACAAATATCTTTTTGCTGGAATAACAAGAAAGACCGGAATCAAGACAGTAAAATGCAAGACAGTTGATCTTGAAGTTCCTGCAAACGCAGAACTGGTACTAGAAGGATATGTTGATCCGTCAAATATCAAAATGGAAGGACCGTTTGGTGATCACACCGGATACTATACCCCGCCAGAGCCATATCCTGTATTTACTTTGACTGGAATAATGCGACGACAAAAACCAATCTATCTTACCACAATTGTTGGAAAGCCAATCTTAGAAGATGCTTTTATTGGTAAAGTAATAGAGCGCTCGTTTCTGCCTTTGATCAAAATGTTCCAACCCGAAGTTGTTGATTTTTCTATGCCGGCTGCAGGATGGTTCCAGGGAATGGCTATCATTTCTATTAAGAAAAGATATCCAGGTCAGGCAAAAAAAGTAATGATGGGATTATGGGGTCTGGGTCAGCTTGCATTAACAAAAATTTTTGTTGTTGTAGATGAAAACGTCAATGTGCATGACATGAATGATGTCATATGGGCAATTACAACTAGAGCTGATGCTGCACGAGATGTTATCATAATAAACAACACACCTACTGACACATTGGATCCTGCATCATCATTAGTAAATCTTGGATCAAAGCTTGGAATTGATGCAACGCAAAAAACCAAAGAAGAAGGATATCAAAGAGAGATTCAGGAATTGGTCTCAGTTGACGAGGATACAAAAAACATAGTTGATGCCAAGTGGTCTAGTTACGGAATTTAGTGCATCTGAACTGTATTATAGAAATTGTCTCGTTCTTCTACCTGATATCCAATTTGCTTTACCGCATGTATTATTTTATTTGAAGTAAGCTCTGTAGAGCGGGAACCTGTGCATGAGACAACTTCTTCGCCAAGCAATGTTCCCCCAAAGTCATCAGCACCATATTGCAGTGCAATTTGTGCCATACCTATACCATTTGTAAGCCATGAGGATTGTATGTGTTGGATTAATCCATCATACATGATTCTTGATATTGCTATCATCTTTAGCAGCTGTGAGCCACCCGCAGAGTATTTCACAGTCTCTTCTTTTTGCATTAGGGTATTATTTGGCTCAAAGCTCCAAGGAATAAAGGCCATAAACCCTCCTGTTTTTTCTTGAAGCTTTACAATTTTGATGAAATGTTCTGCAATATCTCTTACAGATTCTATATGTCCATACATCATCGTTGCAGATGCCGGCAGTCCCATGGTGTGAGCTTCCTCCATTATTTTCAGCCACTGCTCAGATGAGATTTTTTTTGGGCTGATTATATCTTTGACAGAGTCTACTAAAATCTCTGCGCCTGCACCAGGTACTGATTGTAATCCTGCTTCTTTTAATCTTGAAAGAACTTCTTTTGTACTAATTTTTTCTACCCTAGATATCATATCAATTTCCGATGCAGATAATCCATGTATGCCAACTTTGGGAAATTTTTTTTTCATCATTTTAAATGCATCTTCATAGTATTCAATTCGAAGTTTTGGATTATGCCCTCCTTGAATCAATACCTGAGTAATTCCAAACATCTCAGATGCTGTCTTGATTCGTGATTCAATTTCTTCAAGTGTAACAGTGTAAGACTCTTCATGTCCTGGCGGTCTGTAAAATGCACAAAACTTGCAGTCAGTTATACATACGTTAGTATAGTTTAGTATCATGTTGTTTACAAATGATACTTTTTTTCCAAATTTTTTTCTGGTAAGATGTCCAGCCACCAGACCAATAAGATGAACGTCGTTTGATTCTAGCAATCGCATGCAATCATCTAGTCCAGGTCTAATTCCATTTAGCGACTTTTCTAAAATGTCTCCAATTTCAGAACTATAAAGATCTTTTGTAACCTGACTCAATTTGTTTTTGGGTTTGTTTCATCTTATTTAATTCTTGACAGCAAATCATACCCGGTATTTTTAAGTAGGGCACAACGAGGATAAACTCCAATGGTCACAGGCCACCAACTCCGAATGAATCGGATTTTACGGGCAGGAAAGATGCTTTGCATTCCAATGGACCACGGAATTTCAAGTGGTCCCCTAAAGGGAATTGAAGATCCTCATTCGTTAGTTTATGATTGTCAGCATTTTGGGTTAACATCCGTCATAGTAAACAAAGGAATTCTAAAGACATTTCCAAAACCACCCAAAGTGGGATTACTAGTACATTATTCAGGCAGTACATCACTTTCAACTTTCCCAAATAGAAAAATGTTAACTGGCTCTGTTGAAGAAGCACTCAGACTTGGTGCCGACGGAGTTTCTCTTCACATCAACATTGGTGGAAAAGAAGAGCCAGAAATGATTGAACAATTTGGAAGAATTGCAGACGATTGTCACAAATGGAGCATGCCCCTATTGGCAATGATGTATCCTAGAGGAGAGAACATCAAAAATCCACACGATCCTGTAATTGTAGGCCATGTTGCAAGAATCGGGGCAGAGCTTGGTGCAGACATTGTCAAGACATTGTATACTGGCGATGTAGATTCATTTGCAAAAATTGTAAAAAGTACTCCAGTTCCAATAGTAATAGCTGGCGGCCCAAAAGCAAAAACTGACATGGACATATTAGAAATGACCGAAGACGCAATGAAAGCAGGAGCCAAGGGAGTAACATATGGCAGGAATATTTTCGAGCACAAAAATCCAGGCAAGATGACTCATGCGCTAGCTGGCATAATATTTAGAAAAGAGGCTGCGAAGGAAGCTGCAAAACATCTTGACGAAAAATAGGGAGTTAATAATTTCCCCCAAAGTATCCAGGGGGCAGCTTGGCAAATTTCTTGCTGAAATTGAGAGCGAAGGAATCAAGATCATAAACGTAGACCCGCAGAGCATAAGAGGAATGAAAACCAAGCTATCAACATTATACACCTCTCAGAGTGCAAGCTATGTCATAGTGGACAAGCCTATCAAATACAAGGGTAAAAAAATTGGCATGAGATTCAAGGTCCTATCAAACTTAGACATTGAAAACATACTAAAATTTGCAAAGATGAGACTTGATTTTGTTATAGTAGATGTCACTGATTGGAAAATAATTCCACTTGAAAATATCATAGCCAAATTGCACAAACTCCACACCAAGGTGTTTGCAACTGCAAGAAATCCAGACGAAGTAAGAAAGATGTTCTCTATTTTAGAAATCGGTGTAGATGGTGTAATATTTTCAACAGATTCCATTAACGAGGTAAGAGAAGTGCTCGTATATCTTGGAACAAGAAGTTTTGAGCTAAAACCTGCCAAGATACTTGAAATTAAAGAAGTTGGAAACGGTGAGAGAGTATGTGTAGATACTGCATCTATGCTTGGACGTGGAGAGGGAATGCTAATTGGAAGCAGATCAAACTTTTTGTTTTTGGTTCACAACGAATCAGTTGGCTCGTCATTTACATCCCCAAGACCATTTAGAGTAAATGCAGGTGCTGTTCACTGCTATACACTTTCACCGGACGGAACTACAAAATACTTGTCAGAGCTAGAGACTGGTTCTGAAGTATTGGTTTTGGATTCACATGGAAGGGCAAGGAGGGCAACTGTTGGCCGCTCCAAAATTGAAAGCAGACCAATGCTTATGATCAAAGCACAGATTGGAAATGAGGTTGGGGGAATCATAGCACAAAATGCAGAAACAATCAGATTTGTAAAACCAAATGGACATTTGATTTCAGTGACTCATCTCAAAAAAGGAGATACTGTTTTGGCTCATGCCAAAATAGCAACTGGCAGGCACTTTGGAATGGAAGTAGACGACGAATATATTGTAGAAAAATAATTATAGAAAAAGAAAAAAGAGTTATTTTATTTTCTTTTTTAATCGGTTTATCTCAGCCATCTCTTCTCGCAAGTGGCGTTTGAGAAGCTGTTCGTGCTCACGCTTATGCCTCCAGTACAGATTCATTAGACCTTGTTTTGATCTTGCTTTTTTGATAGCACTAGCATGCTTTCTGTGGCTAGCTTCGACAGTTCTGAAATAAGACTTGCTGTTTGATGTAACCATCAACATTATTTTCAAAACTTAGTACATAACCTTTGCGAATTTATTTCGTTATATATTCAAAGGTTCTGGATTTTTCCAATACGGAACAAGCTGCATCTTCCTCAGAGAGGGCTGTCCAGTAGTTCGTTTTTTTGCTATCTTTACATATTTTGCAGATTTATCAACCCCAATGTATTTTCGTTTAAGAAATCTGGCCATCTTTGTTGTCTGACCACTTCCAGCAAATGGATCAAGTATTAGATCCCCGACATTACTATAAAGCTGAATCAGCCTGTATGGGATTTCTTCTGGAAATGCTGCTGGATGAAATTTCCTGTAGCTTGGAGGCATTGGAGCTATATGCCATATGGAATTTGCAATTTCTTTTTTCATGATATCATTAATTGTTAATTTACTTTTTTTGTCCTTGATGTTATGAAATGGAATCTTTCTTAGAATGATTATTTGCTCATGCATAATATTTGGATAATAATATGTTGGGTATGGATGCTGTACAGTAACTCTGAATCTTTTTTTTCCGCCTGTCACCTTGTTCCAAATTATTTCTTCAAAAAACTTCCAACCAATCTCTGTTTTTGTTAATTCAGTTAGCAACAAAGCAGGCAGAGGAAGTTTGATTTTTTCCTCAATTATTTCATTTCCTATTACTATACAACAAAAACCGCCAGGTTTTGTGACTTGGTATACCTGAGAAAAAACTGTTTTCATCTCATTAAGCCAATTTTCAAGCGTTCCCCCAACTGTTCCTCTATACCACTTTTTAGAAGTTGTATGTTCAGTATAGTTAATCGCGTTATGATATGGTGGTGAGGTAACAGTAAGTGCAACCTTGTTTTTGCCTATTTTAGAAAGATCTTTGGAATCAGCATTAATGATAGAATTTGATTTCCACATGACAATCATGAATTACTTTACTATTTAATATTTGGAAAAGGTTACAAAAATGTACCTTTAATGTTTTGATCGTGTGCTGGAAAGATTTCCAAAGATCGGCGGTGTAGCATTCAGATTTTGATATGGTTAAACCCAACATTTTTGTTGCAAAACCGTCTTGAATCGATATATAATTTTTCTACCAAGTATTGTCATGATAACGATACCATCAATCAGAGACATTGTGGAGAACTCGGTCATACTAGCAAGATGTATAGAACACGCACTTCACATCATGAAGTTCGTGGAAGGCAAAGAGGACATGTTTATTATGGTCAAAGTCTTTCTCTGCGGTTTGTTTCTAGGGGTAGGATAAGAATGACAGATGGAGAAAAGACTAGCAAGCTAAAAGAGATAAAAGAAACAGTTTCAGGGGCAGTAGAATTAATGCACCAGATTAGATCATCTGGTGTGCAAGAATCCATTGGCAACATCATGTATACTGCAAAGATTGTCAAGGAAATCATCGAAGTTCTCAAAACACCAGAGATGGTCAAGAACATAGAAAATGTTCGCTTGACTTCAGAAAACATGAATGAGATATCCACGAAGATGCAAAACACACTAAAACATCTAGAAGAGAATGGTGTCATAACCGAAGCCAAAGAGTTGGTCAAATCTGCTAAAACTACAATGGATTCGTTTAGCGGTAGCGGCCAGGACGTGCATGAGATTAGTACTTCTATTAAAGAAATGTTCAAATCTATCAGGTTCTTGACTGATGAATTAAGAATAACGGTTGCATCCTAAAAATTGGCGTATATTTCTTTTTAATATTTGAACAAAGATCACATATTCTTTTTGTTTAATCTAATTTCATTTAATAAACGGGCATTATTTTACCGAGAGTATTGACAAAAATCTTCCGTCTCGTATTGTTATTTCTTGTAATTAGTATATCATGTCTTTATACCAGTGCTTTTGCTGATTCAAATTCTACCAAACAAATCCCCATGTTTTCAAAAACACTGGGATATGATCAATCAAATACATTTCATGATAATACAAATAGCTTTTCATTTACGCCACCACGAAATTGGACTATACTAAATGTTCCTGCAAGTATACCAAGTAAGGCCATAGTAATATTTTCAAATGCTAATCACACTGGACTTGCAACCCTCGCAATTTTTTATAAACCAATATCACAACAAGTAGTCTCTGTATTAGGAACATTTTCTGATAGAGATATTTTATCTGAAATTTCAAATGAATTATCTTACAGTGGGACAGACTCCCAAACTAAGGTTTTACAATCAGGATTGCAAAGATACCAAGATGGAATCATAATCAAAGCAGTATCCTTAACACAATATCCAAACGACACTACTAATATTCAAAATGAGCACCTAATTTTCTTTTTAAATGATGGACGAGAATACACTCTACTTCTCACAAGTAAGCCTCAAAACTTTAACCAAGATCAAAATTATTTTGAAACATCAGCAGATACGTTTTATGTTGTCCCAAATGAAAACTCTACTCAAATTAAGACATCCAAAATAGGTCCGCCAGTACCAGAGTTTGGACCTTTGACAGGGATGATAGTAGCAGTATCAATAATTGGTACTGTGATTATATCAAAAAGATTTGGATTTTATTTCTCAAAATAATTCGTCTACACAACCATAGATTCACTCATAATCTTTTATTTGAACAAAGGCTTAATTTCACAACATATCAACTAAAAATATGGCATACAAGACATGTGTCACACTAGCAGAGTCAAGTCCCGCAAAGTTAAACAAGCTATTGCAATCTTCACTAAAAAGATCTGACTATATAGAAATAAGATTTGATTTTATGGAACCAAGCAAGGTTCCATTAACCCTGAATTTAATAAAAAAACATCTTGACAGATGCATCTGTACCTTAAGGCCAAGATCAGAGGGAGGCAAGTTTTCTAGTAGTGAAAAAAACAGAATTTCTATTCTTAAATTAATTGCAGAATACAATCCATATCTTTTAGACGTGGAATACAACACAATACGAAAAAACAAGGCATTACGCCAGTATTTGAGAAAAACAAAAACAAATTTGTTAATATCATGGCATGATTTTGCAAAAACACCAAACATCAATATCTTAAAAGCAATGAGAAAAAAGATGACAAAATTTTCAAAAAATATTAAAATTGTAACCACTGCCAAATCAATGAAAGACACATTATGCATTTTGTCGCTTTACAAATTTCAGAGCAACACCAATCTCGTTGCCTTTGCTATGGGAGATTATGGGCGTATGTCAAGAATTCTCTGCACACAGTTAGGTAGTCCTTACACGTATGTTTCACTTGGCAAGCCAGTAGCTCCAGGCCAGTTTAGTCTGGACGAAACCAAATCAATCTTTGAGTTGAAACAATGACTAAAACTTATGCAGTGATAGGAGATCCAATAGATCACTCGCTTTCACCAGCTATTCATAATGCAGCCTTTGGATTTTTAGGAATAGATTGTACGTATATCGCATATAGAATTCCTAAAGGGGAACTCGCATCTGGCATTGAAGCATTAAAAAAAATTCAGATTTCTGGATTTAATGTAACCATACCACATAAAGTTGACATGATGAAGTTTCTTGATGAAACAGATGAGAACTGTAAAACAATTGGCGCAACAAATACAGTTGTCAACAATGATGGTTCTCTTAAAGGGTATAACACGGACATGGATGGATTTTTAGATCCAATAAAAAAAAGAAAAATAGATTGCAAGGATTCTGATGTTTTACTTGTTGGTGCAGGAGGAGCAGCCAGAGCTATTGTTGTCGGATTTGCAAAAGAAAAAGCCCATAAGGTTACTATTGCAAATAGAACTGCAGAAAGAGCGTATGACCTTATTAAATTTGCAAACAATCTAGGAATGCAATCAGATTATTCTGATTTATCAAATGCTGGGGAGATAGCAGGAAAATACAAGTTTATTGTAAATGCAACATCAATAGGTCTAAAAGGAAACGCATGTCCCATTTCAACTAGAACTATAACAAAGGATTCCATAGTTTATGATATTGTATACATGCCAGTAGAAACTGAATTAATTGAACAGTCAAAAAAACAAGGTGCGACTATCATATATGGATGGGAAATGCTTCTTGGTCAGGCAATGCGTTCTTTTGAGATTTGGACTGGACGAGAAGCACCATATCAGGCAATGAAATTAACATTGTTGGGGAGATTTTAATGCCAGCAGCAAAGGCGATCATGCATGGCGCAGTTTCCATAGTAAATGCAATAGCAACTGGCAAAGGAGCGACACTTGGTATATCACTTAACGTAGAAGCTGATATTCATGCCACACCTGGTGTTGGACTATATTTTGAGAACAAAGAGTCCAGTCTAAGCTCGCGTCTCATAAGAGCAGTAATGGAAAGAGCCATACCAAAAGCAGATCTTGAAAAAAACAAGATCACGGTATTGGTCAAATCAGATATTCCTTCTGGATATGGGTTGAAGAGTTCTAGTGCTATTTCGTCTGTAGTTTCATTGGCTTGTACTAAACTATTCAAGCCAAAGATATCAGATTTGGAGATTCTCAAGTATGGAGTAGAGGCATCTATACAAACCAAGGTGAGCATAACAGGAGCATTTGATGATGCATGTGCATGTTATTTTGGAGGTTTTGTTGTCACAGACAATACAAATCAAAAAATCATAAAATCAGAAAAAGCACCAGATGATTTGCTAGCCATTATATTCATTCCAAGCTCACGAAAACGCAGTAATGTGAAAAAGCTAAAAATTCTTGAAGGAGTATTTTCTCAGGCATGGACACTTGCAAGCAATTCTGATTATTGGAATGCGATGATGTTAAACGGCCTTGCAACATCCACTATACTAAATTCTGATCCTAGAATTCTTACAGATCTTGTAGAAAATGGAGCTCTCGCAGCTTCAGTTTCTGGCAACGGACCATCTATTGCCGCAATTACAAAAAAAGAAAGTATTTCAAATATCAAAAAAATATTTGCTTCTATGGAAGGCTCTACAATAATTTCTGAAATAAACAACAAAAAGGCCGAAGTCTATGAAATGTAAAATTGAAAAAGCAAGGCTTTCAGGAAATATAATCTGTCCTCCAAACAAGAGCTACACCCACAGGGCGATATTTTTGGCATCACTTGCAAAAGGAAAAAGTCAGATAAGAAACGTGCTGCTTTCAAGGGATACCATTGCAACAATTAATGCATGCAAAACATTTGGATCAATAATCAAAGAAGATAGCACTAATCTAACAATAGAAAGTTCAGGGGATTTGAAACTGCAAAGTAATGAGATTAATGCATCAAATTCAGGAACAACGATCAGAATTTCTGCTGCAATAGCATCACTTTCAAATACCAAAACAACACTGACCGGAGATTCAAGTCTTAGAAAAAGACCAATGCAACCATTACTTGATGCATTAGTAGATCTTGGGGCAGAGTGCACATCAACAGATGGCAAGCCCCCGATAACTGTAAAGGGAAAAATTCTTGGAGGGAAGGTATCAATTTCAGGCTCAGTTTCGAGTCAGTTCATATCTGCACTAATGATTGCATCACCAAAAACAGAAAATGGTGTCAAGTTGGATATAGAAGGAAATCTTGTATCAAAACCATATCTTGATGCCACCATATCTACGATGAAAAAATTTGGTGTCAATGTTGATACCATATCTCCTTACAAAAAATACAACATTTCAAAACAGCAATACATACCAACAGATTTTACAGTACCTTCTGATTTTTCAAGCATGGCGTTGTTACTTTCTGCAGCAGTATTAATTGGGGATAAAATGACAATTTCTGTTCTAGCTGGTGATCTTCCACAAGGAGACAGAGAAATGATAGCACATCTTGAAAAGCTAGGTGTCAAGATAAATTTGGATGATAGAATAACTGTAAAGACTCCATCATCACTTGATGGTGGAAGATTTGATCTTTCAAACACACCTGATCTTCTTCCGGCTTTGGCAATACTTGCACTAAAGACATCAAAACCGATTGAAATCTACAACGTAAAGCATGCAAGATTTAAGGAAACCGATAGGATTGCTATCTTGGCTTGTGAACTTGCAAAAATTGGCATCAAGGTACAAGAAAAAGAAGATGGGTTGATTCTTGGAGCACCCGATATTCTAAAAAGTGCTGATTTGAATTCGTCTGATGATCACAGATTGTTTATGGCATTCTGTATTGCTGGAATGTTTGTAGGGAATTGTACTGTTTCTGATCCACTATCAGTTGATGTTTCATATCCAACATTCATTCAAGACATGAATGCAATTGGGGCAAAAATTCTTTCAGATTAATATAATCATTATAGATTTTTCTTTAGATCTTTTTTCATCAAGTAAAAAAGTGGCCTCTTTGTTAGTGATTCCATAGTTAGTATATTTTTTGCCTGAGAAAAAACCTGAATTCTTTCAGAGTGTGATTCATGACCTTTGTTTTGGATAAATCGTAAAATATCCAGCATTCCCTCGTCTGTACCGTTGATAAAACCAAGCTGCAAAACATTTGCAAAGTTTTTGGATTCATTCCATATTCCCATTGCCAAAACTCGTCCATTTTGTACAGACAATAGAATTCTTTTTTGTCGTATTAATTCTTCCAAGTCTGAGCTTTCCAACGGAAGCCACTTCCATGAATCAACATATGTGTATGAAGATACAAATCTTGTAACCTGATTGACATTAGATGCTAAAACCACAGATGAAGTTTCTTTTTTTGGCGTTAGAGCATAAAGTCGCCACCAATCTTCAATGACATATCCCATTGATTTGGCAAGGTCAATTGAGGGAGTGTTATCACTTTCTATTATCATCCTAATTGTTTTAGAATTTGCAATTGATTCGCAGTGTAAAATTATCCTTCTTCCATATCCTTTTCTTCTGTTATTTGGATGAATTCTGATTCCTTCAAGCCAAGCTTGTCTATTGTCTATAAAAACAAGATGAGAAAGACCAATAGGGATATCGTTTTCAACAGCGACAAAGAGATTTCCCTGTAAAATCCAAGAATCCCATACATCAGAGATGTAATCCCCCCAAGAAAATGTGTCTTTACAAAAATCCAAGACAGCCTGTTTGTCACTTGGTTGTGCATCACGAATTTGCATATTGTTGTATATTATTCCTATAAGGATTATAAGCATCTAGAGAGAAAATTTCATTGTGTCATACAGTTCTATTGGTGAGCGATTTGTGCTTACAAGTTTTGGTGAATCTCATGGAAGATGCATAGGAGCTGTAGTAGATGGTTGTCCTGCAGGTCTAGAATTACAAGAAAAAGACATACAAAAAATGCTTGATCTTAGAAAGCCAGGCCAGTCAATAGTAACTACCCAGCGAAAAGAGGAAGACGTGGTAGAGATTCTTTCAGGAATTTTTAGAGGATACACCACTGGTGCACCAATTACAATGATAATTTGGAACCAAGATAAAAAATCCAAAGACTATGAAAATCTCATAATAAAACCAAGACCTGGGCATTCTGATTATCCTGCTTTTATAAAATACCGGGGATTCAATGACTATCGTGGGGGCGGAAGATTCTCTGGCAGATTGACTGCCACGTTTGTAATGGCAGGAGCAATAGCAAGAAAGCTTCTTTCAAAGACTTTGGACATTGACACCTATTCCTACACTTCACAAGTAGGTAAAATAAAAATGAAAAATCAAGCTACACTAAAGATGAAAAATGCGATTTACTCTAATGACGTAAGATGCCCTGATACCAAAATAGCTAAGAAAATGCGGGCTGCAATACTTGCTGTAAGAAGAAGTGGAGATTCAGTTGGAGGTGTAATAGAATCCATAACACTAAACGTTCCAATAGGTTTGGGTGAACCAATCTTTGGTTCCTTGGAATCAGATCTAAGTAGGGCACTGTACTCAATTCCGGCAGTAAAGGGAGTTGAATTTGGTTCCGGGTTTTATGGTTCTACAATCAAGGGCTCAGAAAATAATGATGAATACATAATAAAAAATGGAAAAATAGTAACCAAGACAAACAATGCAGGCGGAATACTTGGGGGATTATCAACTGGAATGCCAATTGTTCTTCGAGTAGCTTTCAAGCCAGCTTCTTCTATAGCAAAAAAGCAAAACACCATAAACATAAAGACAAAAAAACCCGCGTCGTTGATAGTGGAAGGAAGGCACGACCCTTGTGTTGTTCCGCGTGCACCTCCAGTGGTAGATTCTCTTGTCTCTCTTGTTCTAGCAGATCATGCCATTAGAAATGGCTTCATACCATCGGTTCTGAAATAGAAATGTCTGATATTGAAAAGCTGCGTGATAAGATAAACAAGATCACATTTGATATGATAAGACTTCTAAAAGAACGAAATGATGTTGCAAAGGAAATTGGCAGCCTTAAAAATAATTTGGGTCTTGGTGTAACAAATGAGGAGCGAGAGAACCAGCTTAGAACTAAAGTTCTTTTATTATGCAAAGAAATTGGCCTAGATGAAAAAACAGCTTCGGCATTTTTGAATTTATTGTTAAATGAATCAATCAAGGTACAATCCACCAACAAATCAACACATCTTTCAATATTTTTGAAAGCCAAAGCTTTGGAAAAGGAAGGGAAAAAAATTATCCACATGGAAGTTGGAGAACCAGACTTTTACCCACCCAAAGTTGTAAAATCAGCTCTCTTAGAGGTTTACGATAAAGGATACACAAAATACGGTGATTCTAAAGGAATGCCAGAATTTCGAGAAAATTTGGCAAAAAAAGTTTCCTTGTCATATGGCGTAAAAATACAAACTCAAAACATCATGGTTTCACCAGGTGCAAGATTTTCAGTTTTTCTTGCAATTTCTAATCTATTGCATCCAGGTGATGAAATGATAGTAATCGAACCTGCGTGGCCAGCATATAGAGAAAACGCGCTAAACTCTGGCATTAAGGTTCGAACAATACAAACTACACTAGATGACAAATGGGAGCCATCCATAGATCAGATTGAAAATACGATAAACCTCAATACCAAAATGATTGTACTAAATTATCCTAACAACCCAACAGGTAAGATTCTCCCAGACAAGATTCAAGATGACATAATGAAGATTGCAATAAAAAATAACCTCTATGTTTTAAGTGATGAAATCTACTCAAACTATGCATATGGAAAATGGAAAAGCGTTCTTGCCTACGAATACAATAAAAGTATCATAACACAGTCGTTTTCAAAATCACATGCCATGACAGGTTTTAGAATAGGTTATGCAATATCAAGCCCAGACATAATAGACAAAATGGCAAAGCTTCAAGCATTATGCATTACAAACGTTGCAGAACCAATCCAATATGTGGCCTTTAGAGCACTTGATGCAGACACTAGCGATAATGCAAAAATCATGAGAAACAGACTAGACCTTCTGATAAAAAAAGCAAAAAACATGCAGTTGGACTTTGTAGAACCTAATGGAGCAATGTATCTTTTTGCCAAAGTAAGAAAGGATAACTTTGATGTTGCTTCTTTTATCAACAATCTTCTTGATTTAGGAGTTGCAATCGCACCTGGCGAAGCCTTTGGGAACTATCAGAATTTTGTCAGGATATCTGCCTGTCAACCAGAAGATTTACTTAACGAAGGCATGCAAATAATAGATGAGATATTAAGGAAATAGTATGATAAAGAAAAAAATTGCAATTATTGGCTCCGAAGGACAGATGGGCAAATGGTTTTCGAAATATTTTATAGAGAAGGGTTTTGAGGTCATTGCCTATGATTCTGAAAAAGAAATTGTAAACAAACTGGTAACCAAAGCCAAGTCTCTAGTTGGCGCAATTCTAAATGTCGATTATGTAATACTTGCAATCCCAGTAAAACGCACTCCTGAAACAATCAGATTAATTGCAAAAGAAATGAAGCGAGATTCTTATCTTATAGATATTTCATCTCTAAAATTAAAAACATTTTCTGCATTATCAAAAATCCCAGATAAGGTAAATCCTATTTGCATTCATCCCATGTTTGGACCAGGTACAAAAAAACTCAAAGGTCAGAACATCATATCTATTCCAATCAGGGATGCAAAAAAAGAACTTCTCATGGCAAAATCTCTTTTTCCCGATGCAACTTTTGTTTCAATTGATGCCGTAGAGCACGACAAAAAAATGGCAATGATTTTGGGTATGACACATCTTGTTAACCTTTCACTTGCAAACATTCTATCAAAGGAGGAAAACTTTACACTGGTAGAAAAGATGTCAGGTACAACATTTAAAGCTCAAAAAATACTCACTGCAGGAATAATGACAGAGTCAGCTGAGCTCCTAGAGACTATCATTTCAAATCCTGAGATTAGAAGATATGCTGAAGAATTATGGAAAGATATTGGTAGGATGCTTATTTTAATTCAGGAAAACAAGTCTGAAGAAATTATAAAATACATAAATGTCACCAAGGAAAGACTAGCGAAAAATGTAGATCTTGACGAAGCTTATAAGAAACTAATAGCGATGGTAAACTCTGTAGAAAAATAGTTGTACTCCACAAAAATTGTCACATCTTTTCTTTTACATGCAGACAAGTTTCTCATTTTAAAACGTAGTCAAAATGTAAAGACCCTAAAGGGTCAGTGGGCTGGTATAAGCGGCATAATAGAAGGAACAGAGGAACCACTGCAAAGAGCAAAGATAGAGATTTTTGAGGAAGTAGGGGTGACAGAAAATTCTCTTGTTCTACTCAAGACGGCGTCTCAAATGCAGATAAGATCGCAGTATACAAATCATGAATGGACAGTTTTCCCTTTTTTGTTTTCTGTAAAAGAACCAAACATTAAACTGAATTGGGAGAATTCAGAATACAAATGGATCTATCCCAGTGAGATTTCAAAATATCAGACAGTTCCAAGCTTGGATAAAGTTCTAGATAGCTTGATGTAGTTTTTCTATTTCTTCTGGAGTGTTGTACCTTTGTTGTGGTAACATTATGTACACACAAGCTCCTCCACACATTGTACACGGAACTGTATTGCCATTTATCTGACCAACCCTTCCATGAATACGAGATGCCTCTTCTGGGTCGATAGAAAGTGCAATTTGTTTTTCCCAGTTTAATGTGCGTCTTGCCTCGGTCATCTCCATGTCCCATTTTATTGCCTTGTCCCGTAACTTTACCAAGTCACCTGCATGAGCTGCAATTCTATACGCGATTAGTCCTGCCTTTACCTCTTCTGGGGTTGGCAATGCCAAATGCTCAGACGGCGTAAGATAACACAATAAATCTACTCCTTCACTTGCAGAAATTGCAGCACCAATGGCACTTGCAATGTGATCATGACCAGATGCAATATCAGTAACAAGCGGACCTAAAACATAGTATGGAACATCGCCTATCAGAGATTTTGCCAGTCGCACATTTGCTGCAACTTCATTTAATGGAACATGTCCTGGGCCTTCAACCATAACTTGGACATCTTTTTCATGAGCTCGTTTTGTTAGTCTGGATACATTGATCATTTCCTGTACCTGCAGTTCATCATGAGAGTCTAAAATAGAGCCTGGTCTTAATGCATCTCCCAAGCTAAATGTCACATCATATTTTCTTGCCAATTCAATAAGATAGTCAAAATGCTCAAAGTATGGGTTTTCCTTGTCATACTTTAGCATCCAGGCAGCAGTAATGGTACCGCCCTTGCTTACTATTCCAGCATGTCTTTTTACTGAAAGAATCCTTTTTGCAATATCTTTTGTAATTCCAGAGTGTATCGTGGTATAATCAACGCCGTCTTTGACGTTTCTTTCAAATGCTTTGAGAAAATCATCCTCGGTAATATCAAGTGGATTCTTGCTCTTTTGCACACCATAATTATATGCCTCATACACTGGAACCGTGCCAAATGTTATTGGTGCGGCATCTAGCAGAGTTCTTCTAAAGAGCCCTACATCACCACCGTCGCTGAGGTCCATTATGGTATCAGCGTGATACTTTACTGCAACCTTTGCTTTTTTTATCTCCTCATCCAAATTATTTGAAAGTGTAGAATTACCAATGTTTACATTTACTTTGGTTTTCATTCCTTTTCCAATACCTACAACTCTAATTTTCTGCGGTCTTTCATTATTGTGTGGAACAATTATGGAACCGTTTGCTATCTTGGGTACTAACCACTCTAAAGTTACATCTTCATCTTTTGCAACTGCTTTCATTTCTTCTGTTGCAATTCCCCTACGTGCAGAACTCATTTGTGTAGTCAAATCATTATTTCTACCAAATGATTGGATTTAAACGTGAGTTTCATGTCTTAAATTTGTGATTGTATTATCCATAGCAGGATCTGATCCATCAGCAGGGGCAGGAATCCAGGCAGATCTGAAAACATTGACTACACTTGGAGTCCATGGTCTGACAGTCATATCAGCAATAACTAGTCAGAATACATCAAAGTTTTCCAAAGTCAAAGAAATTTCTTCTGACATGGTATATAGTCAACTTGAATCAGTTTTGTCAGATTTTAATATTGATATAATAAAAATCGGAATGGTATATAGTTCATCAATAATAAAAATAATTTATTCAGAATTAAAAAAGACCAAAATACCAATAGTTTTAGATCCAGTGTTTGAATCAACAACTGGAGGAATCTTATTACAAAATGAGGCTTTTCCTCTTTTTAAGAAATTACTCGTACCTCTGTCTTTTGTTATAACTCCCAACATACCAGAAGCTGAGAGGCTTACAGGCATAAAAATAAGGACATCTAAAGATGTCAGAAGAGCAGCAATCAAGATCCATCACATGGGTGCAGAAAATGTAGTCATAAAAGGTGGTCATTTGGATAACAAAAATGTAACAGACTATGTTCTGGAGAAAACTAAATTTTACTCCTTTTCTGGAAAGAGGGTAAATCGTACAACTCATGGTGGAGGATGTAATTTTTCATCTTCCTTAGCAGCAAGTCTGGCAAAAGGCCATAGCCTCAAAAATTCAATAAAGTTCGCAAAAGAATTCTCGTTTAAATCCATAACAAATTCACAAAAAATTGGAAAGGGTATCTTTGTAACAAAAACAGGTAATAGTGATGAAATAGAAAAGGAATTATCAAATGCAATTTCTAAATTTACAAATTTAAAAAACATATCAAAACACATACCAGAAGTTCAGACAAACTTTGTTTTTTCAAGAAAAAATCCAAAATCATTAAATGATGTCTTAGGAGTTTCTGGCAGAATTGTAAAGGTTGGGGACAATGCAATAGTGACTGGCAGTTTGAAGTATGGTGGCTCAAAACATGTCGGGTCTGCTGTTTTGCAAATGGCAAAAAAGTTTCCTGCCATTAGATCTGGCATCAACATAAAATATGACAAGGAATTTATCAAAAAAGCAATTTCAAAAAAATTTACTGTATCACATTATAAAAGATCATCAGAACCCGCTAAAACTAAGACTAGAGAAGGAAACACGATATCATGGGGAATTAAAAATGCAATTAGAAATTCATCCAAGCCTGTAGATTTAATATTTCACAAGGGTGACCTTGGGAAAGAGCCAATGATCCTGATTTTTGGAACTAACCCAAATGGAGTTCTTGGCAAGCTTATCAAAATAGTTGCATAATGACATTTCATCCTTCAACATAAATACCAGAATTTTAAACATAGTTTCGTGAAAGCTGTAATTCTTGCAGGCGGACTGGGTACAAGGCTTCAACCATATACGACTTTTCTTCCTAAAGCCATGCTCCCATTAGGTGAAAAACCGCTTCTTGAGCATTTGATTGACTGGATAAAAAAGAGCAACATAGATTCCATTGTTCTGTGTGTCAGTTATTTGAGAAGAACGATAGAGGACTATTTTGAAGATGGAAGTAGGTTTGGAGTAAAAATAGAATATGCAGTAGCAAATAGGCCTTTTGCAACAGCCGGACAGCTAAAGACAGCTGAGGAGTTTATTGATGATACTTTTGTTTGTGTCTATGGTGATTCTATTTTTGATTTTAATTTAAAAAACATGGTAGATTATCATAAAAGAAAAAAATCATTTACCACAATGGCGTTATTTGAATACAAAACAAAACTTCAGTATGGATTCATAGAGACAGACAAGAACAACAAAGTAACAGCGTGGAAAGAAAAACCAGAGATAAAAGGGAACATCAATGTTGGATGTTATGTGATGGAGCCTGGCATACTAAAATTAATTCCTCCAAACAGACCTTATGGCATGGATGATGTTATAAAAAGTGCAATTACACGCAAGAACAAAGTGAGTGGATTTTTAATTAAGAAAGGTTTCATAGATATTGGAGACAAAACTTCCTACAGAAAAGCATATCAGTACTATCTCGAAAAGCTTGGCCAAATCTAATACCAACCATGACTGTAAAAATTCGTGAATTACAAGAAAAGGATCTCTTCAATGGTTTTTTAGCATCTTTAGATTCCCTTAGAAAAGCAAGTGATCTGAGCCCAAAAAAAGCCAAAATTATATTTAAGAAAATGAAATCAATACCAGATCATATTATCTATGTTGCAGTATCTGATTCGAAAATAATAGGCGCCGCTACCATATTCATCGAACCAAAATTTATTCATAATGGTGGCAGGGTAGGCCACATAGAAGATGTGGTAGTAAGCAAAGAACATCAGGGAGAAGGAATTGGCCTAAAACTAATCAAAGCACTAATACAATATGCAGAAAAAAAAGGTTGCTACAAAACTGTACTTGATTGTGCAGATGAGATAGTACCATTTTATAAAAAATTAGGGTTTAAGCATTTTTCAAATTCTATGAGAATTGATCATCGATCAAAAAAATAGTCTTTTTTTGGCTTTGGTTTAGTCTTAAACAGCAGACCACCAAATATCATGACAGGTATTGATACTGCCATAAATATAGGAGGACAAAGTGTCACTTCAGTAATAAGGTATTTTGCATCTATAGTAGAAAGCAAAGTATTTGCATAATACATGCCCCCAAGTAATACTGCTCCACCAACAACAACCATCGCACCAATAAATCTTGAACCATATCTGCGTGATAACAAGTATGACAGACCAGTTAGAATTAATGCTGGACCGATACCAATTGAAATAAATTCAAGCACTTTGGGTCCAATGTCAAATCCTTCTATGTCTGTAGGTGAAGCATGTGCAAGAAAATTAAACAGTGATAAAATTTCAGCAACAAACAGTATAAACCAAGCAAGGCTTGCACCACCAACCCATTTTTCAATTGCCATAGAAATTATTTTTTTAATTCAATAAATAAACCAAGTGATTGATACGACAAATGTTATTTTTAACTCTAGATTAGAAAAATAGATATCATTTAGACAATGCCGACAAGATTAGCAAGTTCTTTCCTACATGAAGCGCCTAATTCTTCTGCAGCTTTTTCTGGAGTAATCTTATTTAGAAATACTCCATATCCTCGCTCAAGTCCTGACCAAGAATCATCTTGTGGATATATTTCTATGTGCCAGTGGATTTGTCTATTGTTTTTCTTTTCTGGTGAAAGATGAAAGACCATGTTGTAAGAAGGATTTTTCATTGTAGTTGCCAGTCCACCCAGCGTTGCACGCAATATCAATGATAGATCATTAATCTCTTTTTGCGTAATTTTTGAAAAACTTGTTATGTGTTTTTTTGGATAAATCCAGAATTCATATGGATGAGATGGTGCCCATGGGCAAAATGCAAGAAATCCTTCAGTTTGGAGTATTTGCCTTGGTCCTCCTGTCTCTGTAGCTACAGCTTGACACATTGCACATATTCCCTTTTCATTTAAAATTTTGTGCGCAGCTTCTGCTTCTAGTTCTATTGTTGGAGGTATTGTAGAAAAAGTGACGACGTTTATGTGAGGATGAGTAGTAAAACCACCTGCTTCTTTACCATGATTAACGTAGATTGAGACATATGTAACTCCCCTTTGGGTATAAAGCCAACGAAGTCTGTCTTGAATAACTACTAGAACGTTTGACCACTGTTCTGTAGGCAATGTGGCAAGAGAATCTTTGTGTTTTTCAGATGCAACTACGATGTAATGATACCCATAAGCAGGTTCACTATACAGAGGCCTATCACTGAAAGAATTTTCAGAGTCTGTAGAGACGACAGGATTTTTACTTTCAAAAACTCTAACCGACCAGCCTTCAACAAAATAATCTTCGCTGTCTTGTAGTCTTTGTAGCATTCCATCTTTTGCGACAAGTGAAAGTGATGATGGGTTTGTCATGGATTCATTTCCAGGACAGAATGGACATTTTTTTGAATCTATAGCTATGTGGTTGTTGGGAGAAACAATAACAAATTTTTCAACTACATAGTCTTTACGCAGATCCCCCATATCAATACAGTCCATATCTAGTAAGTTAAAACCTTTTCAGAGATCGGATAAAAAAATATTGTAAAGTTTATGTGTAACACAACAAACTCGGAAAGTGAGCTGATGAAAAATTTCTGATAATTCCGATGTACATATGATATATGTTCTGTTAGATGGCATTGGAGATCTTCCACATCCAGATCTAAAAGGTTCTACTCCTCTAAGCTTTGCAAAGACTCCCAATCTGGATAAGATTGCAAGAAATGGTTCCATTGGCCAAGTCATATCAGTAGGAAAAGGAATTGCTCCTCAATCCGATATTGCAGTTTTTAACATGCTAGGATACAAATTTCAACATGTAGATTATGTTGGCAGAGGTGTGATAGAAGCAATAGGAATAGGCATAGACTTCAAAGATGGAGACTTGGCCTTGCGTGGTAACTTTGCAACAGTAGATGATGAGAACATCATAATTGATAGAAGAGCTGGAAGAAACATAGAGAGAGATGATGCTCTTGCAGTTTCGCTTGAGATAGAACGAAAGATAAAATTTTCAAATCCTAAAGCTTCAGTTGTTGTAGCACCAACTATAGGACATAGGCTAGTTGTTAGAATAAGATGTGATGGGGAACGCCTATCTTCTGAAATAAGCAATACAGATCCTGCCTATGCAAGAATAGCTGGTATGGGAGTTGCAAGAGCCCCTGGAGACTATCTAGAGATTGAAAAGTCCTTGCCTCTTAACGAGTCCCCTAGTGCGAAGCTTTCTGCAGCTCTTGTCAATGAATTTACGGAACAGTCACTAGACATAATGAAAAAAAGTGAGACAAATAAAATCCGTAAAGAAAAAGGAAGGAAACTTTTGAATAGCATATTATTGCGTGATGCTGGCAACAAATTTCCTGATGTCATTCCCATAAATGATCTGCATGCAATGAAGTTTTCATGCATAGTTGATATGCCAGTAGAGATTGGAATTTCAAACGTGTTAAAGATGAAGACGTTTAGCGCAGGAGGCTTGACAGACTATGAAGAAAAGGCAAGAGTTGCTGCAAAGGCAATGGAGACTCAAAATGCAATATATGTTCATATCAAAGGCCCAGATGAATTTGGCCACGATGGTGACGCAATAGGAAAAATGAAAAACATTGAAGAGATAGACAAGAGATTTTTTGGAACGTTGCTTGATAACATAGATACTGGAAAGGTTTCAATTGTGATTTCAGGGGATCATTCTACACCATGCATTAATCGAGGACATAGTGATGATCCAGTTCCTGTTTTGGTTTCGGGGGACTCGGTAAAAAAAGATGGTACTGAAAGATTTACTGAGGATGAGGCAAAGAAAGGAAAAATTGGTTTGCTTGCTGGTGCAGATGTGATAAAAACTGCTTTGAAATTAATTAAATAGTAAAAATCATTAACTACAGGAACACTTTATAGAATCGTCAAACCAACAAATTCATTGAGTACAACTGATAAACCCAAGGGCAATTTTGTAATTGTAACATTGAAAATGCCAAATGGAGAAGAACATACAGTTCCACTTCCACCAAAGACGTTCAAAACAGGAAGATTAGGATATTATTCTCAGATTCCGTCTTTCATATATGATAACGAAGTGTATGGTGGACAGATACAGATTTGGAAAAAAGGAAAAGAAGAATCTGATAAGGTAGAAAAATAATTCTATCTTCCAGCAAGTGAATCTATTGTAAATGCAGGAACTCCGTTTGTTATTATGATAATGTTTACTGCCTGTCCTTGATCAAGCGAGGCCCCAGATGAATCAAATACAACGCCAGATGGTGTATTGCTGGTTTTCCAGTTAGGACCAATCCATGCTTTGATTATATGTACACCCGGTGTTTGTTGTGATAATTCAATATGGTTTATTTTAAGAACTGCATCGTTTGATACAGACACAAAAGACGTAAACTGTCCATTTCCCAAATATTCCGTAATACTTTGACTTATGTGGCCATCTGAAGTTTTTGTTAAAGTGCTTGCGTCGCCATAGGCTGTCTTTTTAATAGAGTTTTCATATGGCGTATATACAATTGAGTTTTTGACATTTTTTAGTTGGTGACTCATCAGTTGGTGTATCCATTGATTCCATTCTCCCGGTTTGCAAAGATGATCTCCACAAATCTTTGGGCCTCCCAGAGAGATGTATGTATAATGGTTGTCGTCAAAATTCTCCCTAGCTGTTAGCGCATTTACTGTAGGCAACAAAATTACCGTAGTTGCAACAACTAGCAACGGTATCATGAGGAAAAGCCTCATCTTAGATGTATGATATGTTTGAAAACCTAAAACCCTTACTTCCAAAAGCTGAGTAATGATTTTATCATACGATATATCTGAAATGAGATAATCTATAGTTGTGTCTGAAATTAATTAAATAGTAAAAGTTTCTATTTTCTCAGAAGATATAATTTCTGATACCTTGTTTTGCAAAACATCAACATCAATGTTATAGTATTTTCCAGAAGAATTGCCAAACTTTTCTATTGCTCGCTTTAGAATTGAAAGACAAATGTCATCTTCGTTTTTTTGATAGTGTACAAAGGCTGCTGCGACAAGAATGATTCCCTGAACCAAGTCCTTTTCTCCTTCGTATGTCTTCTTCCATACTCCCTCCAGTGTTTCATGGCACTCCCAAAACCTTTCATAATTGAAATATTCCCTTCCCTTTTCTACCGCTTCCTCTTTTTCCATTTCTGCTTCAACTAGGTATCTAGCGTCATTAAGTGAGCCTATTGTTTCGAGTTTTTTTACCAAAATATCCAGATATTCTTTTGATACTGATACATCAAACTCTACATATCTGCTTGAAACCCTCGCATCCCTTACAATGGCATGCATTCCAACAACAAGCTTGTCAGCTTGTGATAGGAGCTTTTTTGCATCCTGTTGAACATAACCTGAATTTTTCAGGTGAATCATAAAACGATCCACAGGTAGACAATGGTTTAATTTCTTAAATTTGTTAGCAATTTTCCGTTAAGATTATATGAACAATTAAGAGGACTTGGAATACATGTCTATGATAGATGTAACACGTGATGTAAAGAACATCCTACTTGCAAGAAGAGAGATCACATGCACGTTTAAGGGACTGGCAGGCAAGCTGAAAAAACTAGAAGCCGTGGATGTCGTATCAAAACACTTCAAACTTGATGGTAAAGTCATAGTTCCAATCAAATTACAAAATGAGACCGGAAGACCAATGGTTTCAGGTATTTTCTATATTTATGATGATGAAAAATTAGCAAGACTGCATGTCAAGCCGGCAATTTTTGAAAGACTAGACAAGGCAAGAGCTGGAGGTGAAAAGGCAGAAGAGGTAAAGGAAGCACCAACAGAAAAAGTAGAAGAGAAGAAGGAAGAAAAACCAAAGAAAGAAGAAAAGAAAGCTGAAGATAAACCAAAAGAAAAGGAAGAAAATAAGTAATGGTAGAGAAGAAAGGAAAAAAAGGTTCTAGTCCTAGCGTTTACAAATATTATAAAGTCAAAGGAGAAAAAGCAGAAAGAATGCGAAAGGAATGCAACAGATGTGGCAAGGGAGTCTTCATGTCAGAGCACAAAAACAGACGAACATGCGGTAAGTGCGGTTTGACTGAGTTTATACAATAATTAGTATAGTTTTTTCTTGCGTAGTTTTGACATTTTTAGTACTAGTTCATCAAGCTTTAGTTCCAGCTTTGGATCAAATTTTGTTTTGGCAAGAATTTCTGATGGGATCTTGGCAATGTTTGTATCCATAGTTATCTTTGTGGTTGGCAGGTTTTTTTCTATCCATAATTTGATTACCTTGTCTTCAAGCTTGTAGTCTCGAAATCCTTCAGGGAATTTCTTTGTAATATGTAAAAGTAATGTCTTGTCATCAAATACAGCCCTTGGATCAAAAAGTCTAGTTGCGTCAGAATAGGCACTTTCAAATAAATTTCCTGAAAGCTCATCAGAAAGAATTTCCATTTTTGATATTCTACGTACTAGTTCTAAATAGTGCAGAAATTCGTGAGCCAGTATGGCGTGTATTGTTCCTTTTAGACCAAATGCAACTAGTGGTGCAGTGATTTGAATTATGATTTCTAGTTTTTCAACAGTAATAACAGGAGTGGTTCTTGCAAATAATATTCCAAGATCAGTTAAGCTATGAGAGTGGGATAGTACGATAGATGGTTCAACATATGCAATTGGAAAGTTGATTCCCGATGCCTTTTCTATTCTGTCTATTCCTTCTAGCACTATAGGAAACCTTTCTGTTATGGTGTGATAGATCTTGTCAGGCAAAAGACCATTTTTGTGTGCTTCTTGAACTTTTAGTAACGGATTCAATTGAATAAACTACTCTCAGACTATAAAAAAACGTTGACACCATTTTCAATTACAGATCAAAAGCTTCGGATCATCTTGCTGATTGAAACTTTGCAAAATGCTTAATTTGTAAGCAAGATTTCATGAAAATCAAACACTTTGCATTTACATTGATTTTTTAACACGCTAGTTAAGCTTGGTTCCACTTCAGAGCCATTTACAAATCGCTTGAGGGGAACTCCACCGTCTGCTTCCATGAATACAGAAAAGGATTTGTCAGACATTTTTTTGTATTTTATATGATAGATTTTTTTCTGGTTTTTCTTTCCCGAATTCTCATATACTGATATGATCTGCTTTTCTAATTTATGAAGGGGTTTAAGCTGCAATTGTGTGATTTCCTTCTCAGTTTCTACCTCCATTTCTATTTCTGATTTGAACCGTATTATATCAGGTGGGATTTTTTCAATTATTTTAAGATTGTAAACAGTAATGCCATCAAGTGATATCTTCTTCTTAGGTTTGATTTTTCTTTTGTGCGGATTGATAATCTTTGCAAAAAATGGCCTGCCTTTTCCTAAAACTAGGCTTGTCTCGTCCTCACTTCCAATCCATGTAATTTTTGTCTGTTGAGCTCCAAATTTTTCGTATAGAAATTTGGCTATCTTACCTTCTACACTTTCAAATTCTGAGATGCCATGAAATTCACATACATAGCATCCTTTTCCTCCACAATTTTCACATGGCCTTTGTTTTTGTGGTATGCCTCTCACCGTTTTTGTATATCTGCCAGAAAGAAAAACAGGTTTTGGTTTTATTTCGCACTCTTCAGTTTTAAAATCAAGTGTAAAAACAATATCTGGATTTTGGTAATTGACAATTGTTTTTGTTCTTCTACCAAATTTTTTTCCCATTTCTCGTGTAATATCATTTTTTATGCTATGAATTCCCTTTAGCTTGAATTTGGAGCGTATCAGATCATCTCTATCTAGTATTGATGGCTGGAGTATTGCACCAATTAAAAATGATGAAAATTCATATTCTTTTGACATGTCAAGCATTTTGTTTAACTGCAAGTCAAGCTTTGACATCAAGTTTTTACAAATGTAGCATGATCTTGGATTTTTTTGTTTTAGAATATTTCGGATTTTGTTTCCCAGTCTTCCGTATGAAATCAAACCAAGTTTTGGAGCAAATATTCTCCCAAGACAATTATCGCAAAGATGATGTTCTTTTAAAATTGCTCTTGTTTCTTCTATTATATCATCAATGTTTTTTGTCATCTGTCGTACACGTATGATGTAAAAAAGCAGGCTTTATGCGTAATTATATTTCAAAATCCATTTACATGTATAATGAAATGACTTACCACGGATATAGTGACCTTTCTGTTTCTTTATCTTTAACACTGATTGCCTTTGTAGGGCATGTCTGGGCAGCATCTAGTATCTTTTCGCATTTGGCCCCTTTCTCATTTATCACGTGCGATTTTGGATTTACTTTGGCATTTTTATCCACTGCAAATACAGATGGTGCAATAGTTTCACAGCTACAGCAGGCTATACATCGGCCTGGGTCTACGTTTACTGAAACTAGTATTTCTTTTTCCTGTTCTATTGATTCTGGTTCTACTTTGGAAGACGCTGATCTTACCTTTTCATAATTTTCCCAAAAGGTTTTTTCATAATATTTCCAAAAATCTTGATATGCGTTTTCTGTTTGTTTAGTATATCTACTCCAGTCTTCCTCAGGTGAACGGTCGTTTGGTCTTGCACCCCAAGATTGTTTGTGTGAATTAAAATCATATTCTTTGTCGGAATTCTTTCCAGTGTATTTCGAGGTGGTTTTTGAGTCAGATGTTTGATGTGTTCTTTTATGTTCTTTTTTTAGAAATTGATATGCTTCTGCAACTATCTTGAATTTTTTGCCATCAGTTTCTGACATGTTTTTGTCAGGATGAAATTGTAGTACCAATTGTCTATACGCAGATTTTATTTCTTTAAACGAGGCATCGTTTTGTGTACCTAGAATTTTATGACACTGATAACTATTCACATATGATATTTGTTGAACTATCTTTTAAAAACTAGCTTTTTGGTTTTTTATATCATTCTAGAATGTAAAATTACCCTAGACCCATTTTCCTTAGCATACCTTGCATCTGTCTACCCTTTGATGCTTTCATCATTGTCTTAGAATTCTTGTACGCTTTTAACAAGTCCTTTACCTCATGCTCTGACCATCCAGAACCACGGGCAATACGTTTAATCCTTGATGCATTCAGCAAATCAGGATCTTCTTTTTCAAGTTTGGTCATGGATTGTATGATAAATCTCCATTTTTCCATCTTCTCCTCTTGTGCGTCAAGTTGGTCTTCTTTTACCATTCCAGACATGCCAGGCATGTTATCTATTATGCTACGAAGACCTCCAGCTTTTGATGCCTGTTCAATTTGAAAGTAAAAGTCCTCCATGTTCATTTTTCCATGTGTTATGCGTTTTACCCTATCTTCATCGCCCTCAGTTTCAAGTCTTTTTGCCATATCAAGTAAAGCTTGAATGTCTCCCATGCCAAGTAATCTTCCAACAAATCTGGTCGGAGAGAATTTTTCCAAATCATCGATTCGCTCACCTGTTCCAATGTACATTATCTGAGCACCTGTAGCTGATGCAGCAGCTAGTGCACCTCCCCCTTTTGCAGAACTGTCAAGTTTTGTTATAATAATTCCCCCAACAGGTGCTGTCTTGTGAAATGCCTCTGCTTGATTGTAACATTGCTGGCCTATTGTGCCATCTATGATTAGTAAGGTAAGATCCTGATTTGCCACTTTGCTTATTTGTTTCATTTCTTCAAGCAAGTCTTTTTCTTCCTTGTGTCTTCCGGCAGTATCAATCAGTATAACATCAAAATTAGAATTTTCAAAATGTTTCAAACCATTTTTAACAATTTGTGGTGAATCAGAATTTCCTTCTTCTCCATAGACTTCGACATTTGCCTTTTCACACATTGTTTTAAGCTGTGTTAGTGCACCTGGTCGAAAAGTATCTGCACCAATTACTGCAACTCTATATCCAGATTTAGTCAGATATTTGGCAAGTTTTGCTGTTATAGTGGTCTTACCACTTCCCTGAATTCCAAGCATAAGTACCTTGTTCACCTTTCCTGGCTGGAACGAGTATTCTTTTTCAGTACCAAGAAGCTTTGCCAATTCATCATACAGTATTTTTACAATATGATCTTTTCTGGACAATCCAGGAGGTGGAGTTTCGTTGAGCGATCGTTCCTCTAGATTTTTTGTTATCTCAAAGACCAGTTTAACATTAACATCAGATTGTAAGAGTGCTCTTTGAATGTCCTTTGCCAATTCCTTGATTAGTGCTTCGTCTATTCCTGAAGAATTTACTATTTTTTTCAGTGCTGCCCTAAGGCCATTTTTTAAATTATCAAGCATGATATCATTCCAAGATTGCTTCGGTTATTTCAAATCTTCCTCTGTATCCATCCCAAGTTTTGTTTGATTTTATGATTTTAAGTGGCATCAAAAAGAGAGGACAATTCAAAACCAAACTTTCTGCTTCACCTCCTTCAAAGGACAGATTAAATCCATATTTTATGGAAAGTTTTTCAAGATTCTCAATATCTCTATCTGTTATTTCTCTACCAAGCCATGAGTTATCCAAACCATCTGACGAAACACTTGTAATGATATATCTAAAATTTAATTGTATTAATTTTTTCATGTATTGTTTTTGATCCATACCCCACAGAGGTGAAATTATTTTTAGGTTTAATTTTTTGCATACACTTTCAAAATGATTTTTTTGAAACTCTGATAATATTCCACCATGAACTATTCCTTCTATTCCAAAAACTTGTTTTGCTTGTACCAAAAGAAATTCTAATTCTGATATCTCCATTTTAGTATCATTTGAAATAACATAGCTAGAAAGTTGCGGTAATTTCATGGATTGTGCTTGTAGTCTTGTCATTGAAACATTTGGATAGTGAAGAAATTGGCTTTCGTCAGACAAAGGAAAAATTGTCACAAGACAAACAACATCATGTCCTTCTTTTTTTGCCTGGTAAATTGCAAATGTGCTGTCTTTGCCGCCAGAATAAAGCGCCGCTAGTTTCAAGTCTTTGTTTGGTATCATGATGTCAATTTAATTTTTTTCCATCTGTGATACTTGTTTTAGACATTTTTCACATAATGCAATGCGATCCTTTACTGTTACCTCCACGTTTGATGTCAGGCATACATTGCAAAGACCTTTCATGGATTATTTAACCATCTGCTGGGTATAACTTATTCTATACATTTGTGCCTAGAAAAGCCTGGATGCCTCAATTCTCATAATCTTCATCATGATATCAGAAGGCTTTTCTCCTCATCATCAGCATCCGCAATTAGCTTTTGATTCGGACTATAATAGTTCTGTCCATTACTTTCCAGTATTCAACATCTAGTCCTTGGACAACCTTGTCTTTTATCTCATCTTCAATTTGGGATACGTCAAAGACCTCAAATGATTCAGCGTCCATCACCTGTGTAATGGAATCAGTTTTTGATATGACGGATCCTACTCGTTTATCAATTAGCGGCACCTGCACCTGTGCGCTCACTGGAGAAACATGCGGATATTTTTTCTTGTCAAATATGCCAACTGCAACGATCCTTGCTTTTGCAGCTCCGTGTTTTCCTGGCTTGCTGGTATCATATTCTACAATTTTGCATGGTTCAGCATTAGGACTGTCAACAGGAAGTAAAATGTAAGAACCAATTTTTAGCGCACCAAGCTCAGATGGTTTACTCATCACCAAAACAGAATTTGGCAGAGTATATAACTTTTCTATTTAATTTTATCAATTACAGAAAGGGAAACAAGGTTTGTTATTTTGATCCCTTTTCTTGCAACTTCACGTCTTGTTTTTTCACAATATTTGTTGTCGCTCTGGTGTGAATCATTGCTCGCTATCTCTAGTACAATCAAATTATCTCCATATGGAAATGTAAACTTTTGATCTTTGGTTGAAGAAAGATCGAGCTGACCTGTCACTGCCCTTCTTACTTTGTTACGTTTCCCAATGATTGTGGCAACATCAATCATGTCCTCTTGTGTTTGCCCATGTTCTAAATAATATACAGATATCAAGTTCAGATCACCTTCTGTTTCTCGCTGAAAAAATTCGCCTTGTTTTGTAAAAACAAAGGAAGTTTTTTCCTGCTTGTATTTTTCAACTTGTGACATCATTGTTTTTTGGTCATTAAATTTAGCAAGAAGGTATGTGTTTGCGTATGAGGGAAAATATGCGCGTCCATCCTCAGAAAATGTGGCAGTAACAAAATACATGTCATCAATATATGGTGAATTTTGTAAAGTTTCCTTTAGCTGAACCGAACCTTCATTATGTAAGTAAGGTGCGCAAACGTAACCCCCATCTGAGGTAGACTTCCCAGACACATGATCGACGTTTTTCTCATCGCATATATGTGATTTGTTTAGTCAAAAATTTTCTCGATCTATTCTAGATGTGAAATTTTTTTCCAATCACAAAAAACTCGATTTAAAATTATCGATAGTTATTTAATACGAAAATACGACGTGAAATCAATCCCACGCTAGCTCAGCCTGGTAGAGCTTCCGGCTGTAGTAGTTGGCTTTTGGCTAACTGATGTCAGCCTATCAGGCATACAGAAACCGGGTTGTCGCAGGTTCAAGTCCTGCGCGTGGGACCATTAACATAAAACTCAAAAGCACACCATACTGTATGATATTATGTCAGATAAAGGCTGGTCAAATTTAGATGAGATTGATCAAAAAATTATTGCAATCCTAAACAAGAATGCAAGGACACCATCAAAAGAAATTGCAACAGAACTAAAAAGATTAGGGGTAGATGTTTCTGACAGGACAATTCGAAAGAGAATTGAAAGATTAGAAAAAAATGGAATCATAAAAGGCTACAAGGCAATCTTAAGCGGAGTTTCAAGTTCTGATGAATTTGAAGTCCTTTTTCTTAAATTCAAAGTAATAAGATCTGTCGATAGCATTATAGAATCAGTCAAAGATTTTGTTAAAACTTTTCCAAACTATCTTTTTGTTGCAACGATAGACGGGGAGTGGAACATGATCATAGTCATGAAGATAGATGACATACAAAAAAATCCCACATCTAAAATCATTGAAAAATTCTCTGAACAAATTTTAGATTACAGGAACAGCGGAATTCAAATTAAAGACATTAATCTTCTTAATATGTCACTTTTATTACTCACGTAATACTGCCAGATATAGTCACATCAAGTGCGTTTTTTAGTTCGTTTATGGTAAATGGTTTTTGAACAAACGCTGTTGATCCCCATCCTATGGTCTTTCTTACTCGCGGGTTAGTTTTTTCATCAGCAGTGATCAGTATGATTGAAAGGTCTGGTTTTAGTTTTAATAGTGTTTTTGCAATCTCATCACCTGTTATGTCAGGAAGATCCATGTCAAGAAGGATTATCGGGTTTTGTGATGATTGAATTAGTTTTTTAATGGATTTTAGCGCAGATTGGCCATCTGTAAAAGTATGAACATCTTTGTAGCCAAGTTTCTGCAAATAGTCATTAAGTTTTAGTGTTATGGCAGGACTATCATCAACAACAACTATTGGTTTTTTTTCTTCTATGATATGATGAACGTATTTTTTTGCTTTTTCAAAAGCATTCATTGCATTGTCATATTGTCCAATTCGCAGAAAACATTTCGCTGCACAAAGATAAGCATATTTGGCATTAGATGGTTTTTCTTTTTTTGCTAATTTTTGATAAAATTTCGCTGCCTGTAATAATTCATCGTTTTTGTCTTTTCCCTGTTTTATTTTGCATTCTGCAGCAAGCAACAAAAGTATGCCTGCTCTAAAGTCATTTTTTTTCATTTCACTTTCTGCCAAAGTCATTAATATGTTATGAGCTGAAATAGGCTGATTATTTTTTAAATAAGTGCAAGCAAGATCTAACTTTGAAGATTCTTTTGTCAACGGGAAAAATATGCCTAATCCATTTAATATCATTTTAAAACAAGATTGTTTACAAACAAGCGTAAATAGCGTCCATTATCCACGATTAATTTTAAATCATTCATAATTGACTAGGCCGGACAAAAAAATAGATGGTTTAGATATTATAAACACAAAGTCATTTTGGTAATAATGAGCGAAGACGTACCTAACGGTGGCATTTCACAGCCACCAATTAATGTACTTTTCAATCCAATTGATATATCAAAAAAAGATGTCTGGACAATTGACATTATACAAATACTAGAAACTCTAGTCAAACTTCTAAATCAAACAGGCAAAAAAGACTATCGTGTGGCAGGAATTGCTGCTCTTTCATCTGCTATGATTCACAGAATGAAAGTGGAAAGCATATTTGCCCTGCAAAAGGCAGCTATGGAAAAAAGACCGCTCAGTCAAAGGGAAGACATGGATATTGATTTGATAAATATGCCATATAGGCATGAATCAACTTATCCTGTCACACTAGATGAACTTCTTAATGTGCTTGAAAACCTAATTGGCAGTATTGCAAATCCTCGTTCTAGCCGACGACAAATGCAGTTTGAGCCGGTAGAAGTACCTGATTTTAATGATTATTTCATTTCTCTTGAAAAAATAATTGGCCAGTATGAAGAACTTATTGTAAATAAAATTCGCCCTACCGGTTCAGGCTCATTTAGAACAATAGTTAGCGGATTGGAGTTAATAGATGTGGTACGGTGCTTTTTTGCCATTTTATTTTTGGCAAGAGATACAAAAGTTGACCTAGAACAGACTGAAAACGACATTATGATATCTTTAGTAAAATAGAAATTTACAACATGATCAACAGCGAATAAAGCATTCTTTTAAGTACATTTTGGCTCAAACTTGGATAGATG
Source organism: Nitrosopumilaceae archaeon (assembly GCA_035631875.1). Taxonomy (NCBI): domain Archaea; kingdom Thermoproteati; phylum Nitrososphaerota; class Nitrososphaeria; order Nitrosopumilales; family Nitrosopumilaceae; species Nitrosopumilaceae archaeon. The sequence goes on from DASQHX010000007.1 coordinate 34,252, forward strand.
GGAAAAGTAGACAGCGATGATGAGGCTACCGCAAGACTAGAGGCTGCACTATATTCAGCAGGAAGACCGCTTACCATGGAGGAATTAATCAAGGCTTCTGGAACAGAATCAAGGACAAAAACGCTGGCAATAATGACAAATATCGTAAAAAAGACCAAATCGGCATTTAAGGCAATTGAGGTTGCTAGTCTTCCTGATGGGTCTTATGTATTTCAGCTAAAACCAGAATATAATGCAGTTATCAGAAAGTATGCATCTAAACCCATACTGCCAACAGCTACACTGAAAACTCTTTCCTATATTGCATACATGCAACCCATATCATCAAAGAGACTAGTAGAGGTACGGGGTTCAGGTGTATATCTTCATTTGAGATTTTTACAACAGCTAGATTACATAGAACACCAAAATGTTGGAAGAATGAAGATCTATACAACAACTGACAAGTTCCAAAAATACTTTGGAATTCAGGGAGACAAGGATTTACTCAAACAGAAGTTATTCTCCAAAGTTCGAAGTACACCCCAGCAGACAGCTCAAGAAAATCCACAGCCCACTACAGTTCAACTATAACTGTACAGAATCTGCATTTTTTAATTAATCAATTACAGAACCTGAATATATGGTATAAATTAGAGTTGCTTTATCGACAAGATATGAAGAAGTCTGTCGAGAACCTTGCAACAAGTAAGATAACAGGTGGAAGAAGATATCCAAACAGAACAAGAAGAAAATATGAACTTGACAGATATCCTGTTGAAACTTTGTCAGGAGAACAAGTAACTGTTACTCGCAAAGTCCGTGGTCATGGCAGAAAATTTGCACTAAAGACTACAGATTTTGTTAATCTTGCAGCACCTGGAGCCAAAGTAAAGAAGACAAAGATTTTAAAAGTTCTAAAAAATCCATCAAACAACGATTATGAAAGACGTGGAGTAATATCAAAGGGCGCTATACTGGAAACGGAAGCTGGTCAGTGTAGAGTAATATCAAGACCAGGTCAAGATGGCGCGGTTAATGCAATTTTGATAAAGTGATTACATGAAAGATTACGAACACATCGTAATCTGGCTTGATTATTTTAACAAGACGTTACCAAAAAAAATGGGCAGAAAAGTTTCCCGTGAAAAAAGTATTTTTGATCCCTCACTAAAAGAATTAATTGATGCCGCCAAGGCAGCCGGTCTTCAACCTAGTGAAACAAATGATCAGGTCAGATTTCCAAGAAGGCCTTTTGTCAGGTCAGGGTATATCATACTTCCAAAAGGCCAGCCAAAATCCAAAATCATATCAATGATTTCTGAGAAACTTGTTTCAAAACGTGCAAAACAATCAAAATAAAGATCTCCCTAGCTTAGAGCTAAAGTAATGTTGACAGAACTCTATTGATAACAGTAATTGATTGTGAAATCAATTGCAGGAGGTAGGCGAAGTTTTGCATTTGGCCAATAGCGGTAGAGTCATAATTAGACTGTCTAAACCACTGCGTGACGGCCAATTGCTAGTAGACAATACTGGCACAAAAATTGCAAAAGTATCAGAAATGATAGGTCCTGTTGATGCACCATATGCATCTGCAACACCACTGACAAACAACATTCAAAAACATATTGGAAAAAAAGTTTTCATGGGTGAAGAAACTCCTGCAATAAGACCAAAGCGATTTAGAGGAAGAAAAAGATGAACATAACAGAACTACAAACACATTGTCCAGAATGTCAGTCGTCATTAATCGATGACATTCATAATGGAGAAAAAATTTGTTCTGGCTGCGGCTTGGTTGCAATGGAACAAATGTCAGATTATGGCCCTGAATCACGGGCAACAAACCTCGAAGACAAGATGAAGCTTGCAAGAGCAACGGGGCAAACAACTTATTCACAACATGACTTGGGAATCAGAACAGAAATAGCATTAGGCACAAAAGACTTTAGCGGAAAGACAATCAATAGTGAAGTAGCAAATCAGATGTACAATCTGAGAAAATGGCAGACTAGGATAAGAGTATCTTCTCCAAGGGAGAGGAGACTTGCAAACATTTTATCAAAGATCGGTGAAACATGTCAATCACTATCGTTGTCAAGAAATGTCATAGAAAGTGCATCGATGATCTACAGAAATTTTGAAGGTCAGTTTGAAGCAAAGGGCAAATCAGTATCATGCATGTCTGCAGCTACAATATACATGGCTTGCAAACAATGCGATGTAGTAAGATCCCTTGATGAAATATGCAAGGCAACTGGAAGCTCAAAAGATGAAAAAATGAATGTGAAATTGACTGCAAAATACTACAGAATGTTGGTGATGGAACTTGGTTCTAATACAGCACCTGTTGTGACCCTAGACAAGTACATATCAAAAATAGCAAACCTAGCAAAGCTTGAGGTAAGAGTTGAGAGATTAGCTGCTGAGATTGCCGAAAAAACCCAAGACCATAGTCTTGCGGACGGAAAGGCTCCAAACGGATTAGCTGCTGCGTATCTTTACATAGCATCTACATTGCTTGGACAAAGCATTTTGCAGCGAGATGTCTCAAGTATTGCCGGAATAACCGAGGTAACCATACGAAATAGATGCAAAGAAATTCTGACAGTATACAAGATGAAAATCACATTACGACCTTCGTTAGCCAAAAACTAACCCTTCTCTTTTTATTTTATTATACGATGATTAATGGTTAGGTTTGATTATCAAAATATCTGAGTTTATTTGATTAACTTTGTAGTGTGCCTATACAAGTCATACAGTGTTTTGCCATCAATTTTGGTTTCAGTTTTTTCTTTAGTTTCTAATATTTCATCTTTTTTCTTGTTATCTTTAGTCATATGAAATCATCTTACAAATAAAACCATATAAAAATTCACTTTGATTACAATTTTACGATTTCAAAAATTGACAATCATGTTTTACCTTAATATATCAAATATGAATAAAAAAAATATTGGATCTAAAGAAAAAATCAATTAACAAGTTTGCCATTCTAGTTATACTGATGATTTTGATACCGGAAATAATAGGCCACGCATATTTCGACACACAAAAACACCCCACAAATTCTTCTGTAATAGCGGCATTATTTCTGACAAGTAAGTTGCACAGCACACATCCAACTAAAAACATATCATGTCAACTAGTAATACAAAATGACACGTCAGGAAGTCATGTAACTAGGGCTAGTGGTTTGACAGGTCAATTTGGCAATTATACATGCAAGTAAATTTTTTCTTATCTTAAATCAAATCTTGTTTGGCGCTCTAAGATATGCATGCATATCTTACAACGCTTATTCTTGAAAAGATCACTTTCATTTACGAATCTAATATTAGGTCTGTCCATCATACTTATTGTGTGACAGCCACAGACAGTTTTCCAAATTCCTTGTACGAGGTAATGATTTTTGTGTATGCCAGATGCTCGTCCCCTTGTATAGTAAAACCATCCATAGTTAAGTACGGAATCCTTTGGCATTTCTAGTGTCATACTAAAACAAATGTTAAAACCAGAATTGAAATACATTACGCATGATTTCTACTACAAAATTTATAGCTTGTTCTTCGTACCTTGTTTTTTCTTGATGTATGAATCAAGAAAGCCAGCCATTAATGCCATAAAGAGTATGATGCATGATTCTACTATTCCTGTAATATCTTTGCCTATTATTGACACCGTAATGCCAATTACTCCTATTGCCGCAAATGCAAACTGAAATAATTGTAATCGTTTGGTCAACGGTCTACAAAATCAGCCGCTCTTAAAAAATCAATTGACCAGTTCAGAAATCATACTAAGATTCTAACATTTTAGAGCTTTTTGGTAACATGCAAAGGCTTCATCGTATTTTTTTAATTTTGAGAGAATATGAGCCTTGTAACCCCATGCAACCCTAGAATTTGGATTCATCTTGATAATTTTATCATAGCATTTTATGGCCTCATCAAATCTTTCTGAACAGCACAACTCATTTCCTTCGTAATACAGTGGATTGATTTGCTCAATTTGCATGTATTTGGTAATTTTCATGTATTGTGTTATAGAATGAATTAATCAAATAAAGTTGCAATTTTTGTCATTAAATTTTTTAGATTTATGGATGATTTTTACGGCATTCCACTTGGGCTGTGAAGCATGTCTTGTTTTAACCTAAGAGCCTTGTATATAATAGGAGCGTGATCAGCTTCAACATCAGTAGTGATATAGAGAATGTGTTCTGAATCCAAAGGCATTGTAATTCGTTTTAACTTTTCATATTCTACTAGAGCATACTTTCCTTTTCCTATCTTGCCGGATACTTCGTTTCTAGATTTCCATGCATTGATTGCAAGCTGAAGTGATTTTTGGCTCTCTTCAGGTGTAAGAAGATTTTCTACGCCGTTACGATGTCCACTATACATGACTTTTCCATTCATATCAAAAATTGTAGCAAAGCGAATCTTAGAATCTAGACCCATAATCTTTTCATAGAGCGATTTGTAATCCGTGGTAATAACACTCATCTGTAAATGATAAAGTTTTCTAGGAAGGCTTGGTGATACAATTTGAAAAGGGTTAACTCAAAATAACTCAGACAGAATTTCATATTGCTATTCAATTAGATGCAGCTAATTTTTCGTTGACTTATATATAGAAAAATCGTTTAGAGATTCAATGGCAATATTGGAGATAAATGACTTGCATGTTAAACGAGAAGGAAAAGAGATTCTCAAGGGAGTAAACCTGAAGACTGGTCCTGGCGAGGTTCATGCAATAATGGGCCCAAACGGTTCTGGTAAGAGTACACTAGCATACACATTACTTGCACATCCAAAATACGAGGTTACAAGTGGTGACATATTACTTGATGGTACAAGCATTCTAGATTTATCCGCTGATGAAAGAGCAAAGAAAGGACTCTTCTTAGCATTCCAGTATCCAACTGAAGTTTCTGGTGTTGGGTATTCACATTTTCTTAGAACTTCATACAATGCATTGAGTAAAGCACTTGACAATCAAAACCGTGAAGTCTTTTTGACAGTTAGAGAATTTCAAAATTATCTAAAAAAGAATCTTGATCAAGTAGGTCTAAAGCATGACTTTTTGTCAAGATACTTAAATGAAGGATTCTCTGGCGGAGAAAAAAAGAGATCAGAGGTGTTACAGATGGCAGTGCTACAACCAACAATCTCAATTTTAGATGAACCTGACTCTGGACTTGATATTGATTCAGTTCAAGCAGTTGCAAAGGCAATTAACCAAGTTTCAAAAAAAGATGCTACTGTTATTGTTATTACTCACTATGCAAGAATTCTAAAATTCCTTGACAAGCTTGATTACGTACATGTCATGGGACAAGGAAGGATAGTTAAAGACGGACCAAAAGAGCTTGCAGATGAATTAGAACAAAAGGGATATGCTTGGTTAGGAATTGAAGACCAGCCAAATCCTACCCAATAAGAATCCAAATCAACTTTTGTGAAATGCAATGAAAAAGGGTGACCCAGCTCCTGATTTTGAACTTCAATCAAATACTGGTGAAAAGGTGTTGGTCTGGATGGAAAAATAGAGAAAATAATTGAAGGTATGGAACAGGTCCCATCTGGAGTTTATTTCTAACCTACAAGTATAGAGCTATTTGTGATCTTTACTAATTATTACTCAAGTATTTACTATTAACACAGTTTATCTCCTACCAGATATCTTTCACATTCATGAAAGCCAAGTTTAAAACAACCTGTTCTGAATGTGAAGCTCCAATCAAAGCAGGGAGTGAAATTTCAAAAGTCCTGTCTGGAAAATGGGTACACAAGCACTGTGCTCCAGAATCAGAAGAGCTTCCATAGTTTCAATTATACAACATCAAGGCATAATTACTAATTCAGACAAGACATCTATCAAAGGTTTTAGCATTTCAGTTATATAATCAGAGTTTGAATTTCTCGTTGCAGAGGTACCGAAGCCCGGCCAACCGAGAAGGACTCAAGATCATGGCAATAGGAAATCCTTTCCCTTAGGGGTTCGGGGGTTCAAATCCCCCCCTCTGCATTTTTTAGCTTTTTTTGTCTTCTTTGTCTCTGTTTGCGGTTTGGTTCATCAAACCCTCGATGATTTTCTCCCACAATATGATTTAAGAATCAGCATTAGAAAAAATTTTTCATCTATCTTTATGATATGCATTATATTATAGAATTGAAAAATTTCTACACTTTTACCATTTGGATCTCACGTACACTATGTTTGGAGAGATCCTCATGAAGCATTGCGTATGATTCATCAGTAAAAGTCAGATTACACCTATAACATTTCCACGCTTTGCTGCTCATAGTTCCATTACGTGAAAATAATTAATAAGCATATTGTACGATTTATCTAGTTTTTTAGATAATAAGGACCTAAATCAAATAACTTTGGAATTTTTTCCCTTTTTATATGATTATTTGAGATTTTTGACGAGAGAATGAAATCACATAAAACATGTACCAGAATCCAGACAATTCAAAGAAATGGTAGAAGAAAGCCGAAATTTATAAAAGCCAAACCATTCCATAGTCCAACTTGCAGTCACTTGAAAGGTTAAAAATCAAAATCCAAAAAATAATGGAAAAAAATGATTCAGCACATGACTTTGAACACATAATGAGAGTTTACAAAAATGCAGAAAAAATTGGAAAAAATGAGAAGGCAAACATGAAATTGGTTCTTGCAGCTGTTCTATTACATGATATCATATCATTTCCAAAATCAGACAAAAAATCAAAAACGTCTTCGATAAAAAGTTCTATTGTAGCACAGAAAATTCTACAAAATTATGGATATGATAACGACGAGATAAAAATAGTATCTGATGCAATACGTGACCACAGTTTTTCACGTGACATGGTTCCAAGTAGCATTGAGGGAAAGATACTTCAGGATGCAGATAGATTAGATGCAATAGGAGCAATAGGCATAGCTAGAACGTTTTCTGTAGGAGGTTCTGGAAAAAGACCGTTTTACAACAAATTAGATCCCTTTTGCCAAAGAAGAAATCCTAATGATAACAATTGGACATTGGATCATTTTTACAAAAAACTTTTACGTTTAGAAAAAAAGATGAATACAAACGCAGCAAAAAAAGAAGCAAGTCGTAGAACAAAAATAATGAAAAAATTTCTTGATGATTTTAAAAAAGAGATCTAGCCATAGTCGACATAGCGTTTGAATCTTTTTTCTATTTCTGGGTTTCTGCCAGCAAGAATATTTTCTATTTCTTCAGTTAATCTTCGTTTTACATGTGAGGTCATTGTTAAAAATTCTCCTGACTTTGGATAAGAATCAACCAAAACATCTAGCATTTTTAAATATTCAACAACCTTGTTTCTAAATTCTTCTTGAGTTGGTCGCCTTATTTTGTTCAAGCGAAACCAGATTGATGCCCAGCTTGCCCCTACTACATGCGGCAGCAAATCAAAGGCACGGTCTATCTCAAAACCGTCATCGTCTCTCATATACTATCCATTTATTGTCTTTGCAGCAATCTTGGAAAGATATGTAACTATCATGTCTGCACCAGCCCGCTTGATTGCAGTCAGAATTTCCATCGTGACCTCGCTTTCATTTATCCATCCTTGCATGGCTGCTGCCTTTATCAGTGAATATTCACCAGAAACGCTATAGGCAGAAATAGGAACGTTGAATTTTTGTCTAGTCATTGCAATTAAATCAAGATATGCCAATGCTGGCTTTATCATTACAATATCAACCCCTTCTGCTATATCGGTTTCAACTTCTCTCATGGCTTCTTTTGGATTCGTATAAGGCAACTGGTAAGTCTTCCTGTCTCCAAACTGTGGCGCCGAGTGTGCCATGTCTTTGAATGGTGAATAAAGTGAAGAACGGTGTTTTGCAGAATGTGACATTATTGCAACATCAGTAAATCCTGCATCATCCAATCCCTGTCGTATGGCTTTAACCTGCCCATCCATCATTGCAGAAGGTGATACTACATCGACACCAGCTTGCGCTTGACTAACAGCTACTTTTGCTAAAACATCCAAGCTAGAATCATTATCTATTTTGTCTCCTTTTACTAATCCACAATGTCCTGAGCTGGTATATTGACAAAGACAGACATCAGACATTATTGCTATTTTGTTTCCAAGGTTTTTTCTAATATCAGAGACTGCCTTTTGTACAATTCCATTTTGTGAAAATGCTGATGTGCCTTTATCATCTTTTGTTGTTGGAATTCCAAATACCATAATTGCTGGGATCTTTAAATCAACAATAGAATTTACTTCATCTACAACATCCTTGAGCGGAAGCCTGTCAAATCCCGGCATTGATTCTCCTTGAATTTTTGATTTCAAATCTTCCTGAATAAATATTGGACAGATAAGATCTTTTGGAGAAAGTCTTACCTCTTCTAAGAGCTCACGAATCTTGCCACTTTGTCGCAGACGTCGTAGTCTTAGATTAGGAAAAGACATTATAAAAAACAGTATCTGCAAGCAATATAATCTGTTACTCTTTTATTTTATAATCAAAAAGTTTGCTAACTGTTTTTAACAATTCAGAGTCGCCTTGCTCTGTTGCTTTTCTTAGATTGTTCATTGGAGTAGATATTATACCTTCTACTATCGCTAGAGTGAGTTGATCAATTATTCGTATTTTTTGCTCATCAGTTTCTCCAAGCATCTGTAATGCCTTTTTGAGTTCCTTCAGTCTCACTTGATCAATGTCTTTGAAGACATTCTTTACTACTGGTTCTACTTCCAATCTCTTCATTACCGCCTCTACAATTGGGATCTCTTCGTTAATTATTTTTTCGGCTGATGAGACTATACCTATCCTGGTTCGCATGTTTTTGTCTACCATTTCTGCAATCTGGTCAAGATTCATCATCTTTATTCTCTTTATTGAAGAAACTCTTTCATCTACTGTTCTTGGATTTGATAAATCCATGATCATCATACCTGTCTTTTTCGAATCCATTGCTTCCTTTATTCTATCATATGTTACAAGAAAATATGGTGCGACCGTTGCCACAAATAATACATCAACTTTGTTAAAGTTTGAAATTGCGTTTTCAAACTTGATTGGATTTCCTCCAGCTGTTTCTGCAAACGATTGTGCTCTATCATATGTCCTGCTTGTTACAAAAAATTCAATATTTCTTTTTTTAAGAGATTTTGCAACAAGGCTAGCTGCTTCTCCAGTTCCAATAAGTAAGATATGTTTTGATTTTAGATCATCAATATTTTCTTCGGCTAGTTTGACTGCCATGGAACCTATCGATATACTTCCACGACCAATTCCTGTAGAATGTCTTACGCGGGAACCAACACGGATTGCCTTCTCAAAAAGTGTGTTAAGATTATTTCCTGAAGCCTTTAGTTCTCGTGCAGTTGTAATGGACTCTTTTATTTGTCCCAGTATCTGCTCTTCTCCAACAACAAGCGAATCAAGTCCAGATGTTAATTTTAAAAGATGCTCAAAGACATCTATTCCTTCACTTATCTCCAAGTTTTCCTTGAATGTGTTTTCTTCAAGGCCTGCTACAGATGCCCATGTCTTTTTTATTCTTTCAATATCTTTTTCATTTCCTACCCCAAATAGTTCTACACGGTTACATGTTTGTAGTATTACACATTCTTGCAAACCAGAATATTCCAGAAATGAGGAATATGCATAATCCACATCTCTAAAGGTAAATCTCTCAAGCATGTGAATTGGAGATTTATGGAACGTGACTCTAGCGTTAATGATATTACTTATTTCAGATCACCTAGCATTTTCATTACCCTCATCTTTGCATTTTTAAAATTTCCTTCTTTTATTAACTGTTTAACACGATTGTCACTCATAACACTATAGAGAAACTTTTTTCTCTCCGGAAAGGTCCCCAGTTTGGTTTTTACTGCATTTCGTGCGAAGTCTTGTAGTTTTATCTGATAAATGTCATCTTTTTTAATTATTTTTTTAAACACTCTTTCTGCTTGCATTCGTATCTTTCTTGCCATAGCTGGACTTCTTCCTCCAGTTGAGACTGCTATCTGCACAGTATCTTCTATGTTTATGACAGAACCAAAGGCAAAATCACTTACTGTGGGATCATCAGCTGCATAAGCATAACATCTCATCTTTTTTGCTTGTTCAACAATTTTTCTGTTTAATTCCCTATCATCAGTTGTTGCCATCACCATAAATGGTTTGTATTTTTTTAAAAAATTAGCATTTTGTAATTTTATTTTTTTAAAAGTGATCTTCTTTTGTTTAACATATCTTTCTATTTCCTTATTGGTTTTATCACTAATAACCAAAATTTTGCAATCTTGGGTCAGTAATGCATTAACCTTTTTGAGCCCCTCGTTACCTCCCCCTATAACTAGCACCAAATTTCCTTTTAGGTTTAGATCAACTATCAATGATTTTGGATCGACGTCGCATGTTATTTATAGATTACATGAGAATCTTGGTAACGTTTTTAATTGAATAAATCACCGATCCTGATATCCATGGATAAACTCGATAAAGAGATCTTAAATGAAATCCAATGGACATTTCCATTAATTCCTAAACCGTATCCACAAATCGCTAAAAAATTCGAATTAACAGATGAGCAGCTAATTCATCGACTACAGGATATGAAAAAAAGTGGAGTGATTAGACAGATGAGCGCTATCTTTGATACACGAAAGCTAGGTTACAAGAGTGCACTAGTTGCAATGGCAATAGAACCAGAAAAACTAGATCATGTTGCAAACCAAGTCAACAAGCATCCAGGTGTTAGTCACAATTATGAAAGAAATCATGAGTACAATCTTTGGTTTACACTTGCAGTTCCTCCAGGTTCTGATCTGAAAACGGAGATTGACAAGTTTTCAAAACTACCCGGCATAAAAAAGACTAGACTTCTTCCAACGATAAAGCTTTTCAAGATTGGAGTAAAGCTAGACATGGTAGACGAGAAAAAGGCTGATGTCAAGCCAACTGAAGAAAAGAAAAAAATTCTTGAGGTAAAATTTGTTGCCACAGAAGAAGACAAAAAATACATACGTGAGCTGCAAAAAGATTTAGAACTTGTAGAAAGACCATTTTTGAAATCTGCCCAAAATTTGGGCATAACAGAAGAACAGCTACTTGAAAAAGCAAAATACTATGAAGAAATTGGAGTCATGCGTAGATTTGCCGCCATTCTCAGACATAGGGAAGCAGGATTTGTGGCAAACGGTATGATAGTATGGAAAGTACCACCAGAAAGAATTGAGGAGGTAGGTGCAAAACTAGGCGCATTTCCACAGATAAGTCATTGTTATGAGAGACCAGTATACCAAGACTGGCCGTACAACGTATTTTCCATGGTGCATTGCAAGTCGTTTGATGATGCAGAAATAGTTGCAAAAGAAATTCAAAAGCACGTAGGTGTTGCCGAATACAAGATCCTTTTTAGCTCACGAGAATTCAAAAAGACAAGAGTGGAATATTTCGTAGAACACGAATTCAAGATAGAAGATCCCATCACAGCATAGATCAGATCAAAAGGATTCCTAACTCATTATTTCTATTTGTTGCAGAGACATTGTATTTAGCGTTATTTTTATCGAGTTTACCTTACTTTTATACATAAAGTATTTTTTACCAGATTCATTTGTTGCACCTGAAACTCGCAAAAACCCATATTTGTTCAATTTTCGTACCCATCGGTATACTTGAGTTAGTGGAATTTTAGTAGATGAACTAATTTCAAGTACAGATTTTGATGCGCCTGCTGTTGTTTCAAGTATGTCCATGGCTTGTCCATTTGCCATAGTCTTCAAAATTGTGTCTTTTACTGTTTTTTCTAAAATGTATCTGCCAAGTAACAGTACTTGCACAGGTATCATATTTTTTGGTTAAATATAACAAAATTGATTACAGTGCAAACAAATGCAAACATCTCTGGTTTGATTTATTCAATAAATTTGAATGAAATCATTCTAGCATTATATTCAAAATTTATATTCTTATCTAAAACTTCTCTAAAAATTAATTCTAATACTGTCTTGTGGTATAATGACCAGTTCTCACCAAGATCATGTTTTAGAATTATAGTATGAGTGTCATTTTTGACATTGTGATTTATTTCAATAGATGAAGCTTTCATTCTTACTTCAAACCATGAAAGAAATGATTCTAAATCTATATCACCTTTCATAAATAATGCAATATCTCGTACGACGTTTTTTCCTATACGGATAGCCATATCTGTTACTTCATCTTTTTTCATTTTTCCAAAAAGCTCTATGACTATAGGTTTGGCAATTGGAATCATTCCAACCTTGGATTCAAACATGTCCCATTCTACGTATCGCTTGAAAATTTGGTTCACAAAAGTATTAAGACTGGTTTCTTTATGCTCTGACTCTGTACGTAGCTTATTGAGAACATCTTCATCAATCCTAAATGTCATTGTAGCAGTTTTTTTGGAAGTGACAACCATAGTAATTACAATTATTTTTACAGATAATATAACATTATGCAGTTTGTGCTGATGCCTTTAATTCGTATGCAGGCCATCGACTAAACAATGTGGTTATCTCATTTACATCAGATGAGCCAAGATACTTTCCATCGGCCATTTGAGCGAACATCAATATCTCTTCTTCATCTACTATTGTTGGGAGTACAGATGAAACGGCATTTTGTGACAAGATAAACTTTATTGCAAGTTCGGTTATGTTAAGGCCATTTCTTTTTGCAACTGGCATTAGCTGGTCTACTTTTTTTAATGATTCTTTTATCCAGTCTCCACTTCTAACTGACCTGTGGTCTTTTTCACTTACCTTTGTGTCAGCGTTTACCTTGCCAGTCAGGATTCCTGATGCGTCAGGAACTCTGACAAGTATTCCAACATCATATTGTTGTGCATGCTCAATTAGCTTGTTTCCAGGATTTTGTTCCAGAATGTTGTATACTGTTTGTACTGCTGTGGTGTTTCTTTTTTCCATAGCTTCAATTCCCTCTTGAGCCCACCCTATTGCAGGACCTAAAGCTACTTGATAGCTCTTGATCTTACCTTCTTTGATTTTTTTGTCTAGTGATTCAAAGATCACGTCATCTCGTATTGTATTGATTTTTGGATTGTGTAAACCATAAACATCTACATAATCAGTTTGTAATCTTTCTAGACTTTTTTGTAATGCAAAATCAGTAAATTCAGGAGTAAACTTTTGAGGAAGTTCTTTGTGTCCAATTTGTTCGTTGCTGTATATGTCATATCCATATTTTGTGGAAATCACTATATCATTTCTCATTCCAGAAAAGACTTCACCTATGAGTTTCTCGCTTTTTCCTCTACCGTAAATATCTCCACTTTCAAAATAATTAATTCCAACATCATATGCTTTCTTTAACAATCTTTTTGCTTCATCGTCTTCAATTTTCTTTCCCCACCAATCAAGACCCAACGTCCACGCTCCAAATCCTATCTCGGAAACCTTAATCCCACTTTTACCAAGGGTTCTGTATTTCAATTTACAATCCTCCTAAACTCTGAGAGTTTTTGTTGAATCTCTGTTTCACTTAAAACCGATTTTCCAGATTCTGAATTTACATTTAATTCTATCCAAGATTTACAACCGTGATAATCTGGAAGAGTAGGTACCTCAATTGGATTTATCTTGAATACTTTGAGAAACATAACTTTCATGGGTTTTTCAGGCATCCAATTCATCCTTTCCACAACATAGGAATCACTTAGGATATGAAATGAAGACAGTTCCTCAATTTTTTCCATTGAATCCAAGTCTTTCTCTTCTACAACCTCGGCAAAAGATGTAATTTGGTTGGTTCCCTCTTTTGGTTTGTTTTCTCTTACATCTGATAGATATCCATAATATTGTGATTTGAGTGAGGCATTGTCTTGATGTTCATATGTAGGAAAGAGAAGAAATTTTTTTGATTCCATATTAAAACCAGAAGCTGTCTCAAGTATACCACCCTTCCTTAGAAGAATCATCTGGTTGCCATTTTCTAGGGCTTTGACAACAGTTGCCCATTCTTTTAATGCCTTCATCATCCAAGACTCTTTATCAGTGAAATTACATCTTTTTTTACGCAAACAATCATAGGCGTATCAACTTTGATGTATGCGCTGACTCGTGTTTCTCTTAGGTCCATGATCAGATCCTGAAATGCATGTAGATCATCTGTTTCAAAAGCTAGCATAAAGTCTTCATCATGAATTCCAAAAGAATAGGTAGTGTTTAGAGTGACTTGTGGATACTTTTGCCCAACCTGGATGTGTTCTGCCATCAGATCTTTTCTTTTTTCAAGTGGTAAGAGATACCATTCTCGTGTTTTAACAAAAGGGTATACTATTACGTATTTTTTTTGCTCTTCACCACCAAGCCAGCCTCGAGCTCCAGATGTTTTTGCATAAAGAGATGGCCTAGTACTGGAAAGATACACATGTGTCGGATTGATATATTTCCCAAATACAGTCAGATATAATTTTGAGACGACATCTTGAATTTGTTCTACAGATTCAGCAGCAAACCAGAACAAAAATTCTGCATCATCTCTTAGACCCAAAGTCGAATACGATCTGAATTGGATGCCAGAATGATTGATTATGTTTTCTACCTCCTTTGCAGATTCTTCCTTTGCCATATCTGCCATCCATCTCCATTTTGGATCCACTTTAAAAAATGAGAAATTGAAAAAACGTCGCTTTTCTTCTTCCATAATGGTCAATCCATTACAACCTTATTTAATAATATACAATAAGGAATGGAACAGTCTAGAAAAGAAAATAAAGATTTTAAGCCAAACTATTTCTCAGAATACCCTTTGAGTTTACTCTTTGCCATCCCTTTAAGATGATTTATCTCTGCTTCTGCTTTCTCTTTGGCTTTCATTACCTTTTCTTCTATAGATGGGTCTTTGGCAACTTTGACATTGATTTTATAAAAATTGTCCCCATTTGTCATTGATTTCTCGTGAGATGTATTAATTGCAAAGGCAGGATTTGTTAACGAATGACTTGCCATGCTAAATAGCAATACAAAAATTACAAGTCCTGCTAGTCTGAGATTCATTTTTCTGTAATCTTTTGTTTTAATCTATCAATTAATGCTAGTATGTCTTTTTCAGATATTACAAAACCACGTAGATTGAAAGTTTAATTAAACTGAGATTTATTACGAAAATATGCTATTTGGAGTCTTTGCAGTTCACAGCCCTGAGTCATGTCCCTTAAACAATCAAAAAAGCAGAAGAATTTTTCTAGAAATTCAAAGCAAGCTAAAAGCAAATGTAAAGAAATTCAACATAATCAAAATCATTGGCTTTTACATGTCCGTACTTGAACATGAATGGATTATAATTTTGGATGCTAAAAGTGCACATGACATAGAACAGCTTTGTATAGCTGTTGGTATTTCATCCATCAGTACAGTGAAAATTGTACCCATGAATGACTTTAGCGTTACATTAAAGAGATTACAATCTCAGAAATAAGTTGCGAGTATGACATGGATGATAATGTAAGATCCATCATCATAGGTATTTCAGTATTAATTGTAGGTGTAATTTGTCTTGCATTGAGCATCATAAACATATCAGAAGAACGATTTCAGTATTTAGGAATATTTGGTGCAGTTGGTACTGTTCTTGGTCTACTCATAACAATTCCTTCTGTTAAGAGTATTAAACATGAATGATTTTTTTGCTCTAATTTGAGTTAGGACAGGAATAAATCAAAAATCACATCAAATTGGCTTCAAAAAATAATAGTTGTTGTAATATCATATTACATGCCACTATTATTTTCACTTCAAAATATTTGACGATGAGATGGATTAGATGGAACACGATTATGATATAGTAAGAAAGGCATTGGTGAGTTTGGTTGTTGAAAATGTCCTTTTTGAGATTGGAAAACCAGTCTATGAAAAGGTAATAGAGTCACTATACAAAGAATATCATTGTTATTTGCCTGATTGTTATGAACATCCTGAATATCTTAACGAAACACTCAAGCAATTATGCTACAATTCACATGATGTTATTGTAAAATCAATAAAAAAACAACTAGACGAGTTTTCTAATCACAAACATATTGAAAGGTTTCTTTCAGTCATAGGCCAATAAGCTCAAGCAAAGATTACAAGTTTTGGATAAAATGCATAAATCTCCATAATGTATAGTCACAATGTGAATTTGAGATCAATCATAGCGGTTGTTGTATTTGGAATTTTCTGTATATTTCTATATGGATTCCTTTCATCAGGACATAGCTTAGTGAAGCCACATTAAATCCCATGGGATTAAATTAGATTCAGGACAGAATAAAATATAGAATTTGATTAATTTGGTAACTACATGCAAAATTAATTGTATTTATTGTGTATGACACATCGCATCTAATTAGGTTACATATCTTTTACAAACTAATGATAGATACGTCTAATGGAGGATATCATCAAAATGCTTGATCACTACGACACCATGAAACCATTGACAACTATTGTCATTGAGAAAACACTGCTTGATATAGGAATACCTGTATATGACAAATTAGTCGATAGGTTGTACGAAAAATACCACTGTTACATACATGATTGTTATGAAAAACCAGAATATCTAATGGATGTGTTAAAGGAACTATATGGAACATCACATAAAGTGATTATTTATTCCATTGAAAATGAACTAAAAGAATTTACTCATGACAAAAAAACTACTCATTTTCTACAGATCTTGGTTCCTGAAAAACTGAAAATTAACAATACTAACTCCCGTATCTTAATACCCAATTTTTCAAGTCAAATTGATATTAAGAACGACTAAACAGAGTTTTCAGAGATAGAGAAAAGGTAATGCGGGCATGGATCATAAAGAATCAGCACAGAAGCTAATAGATGCTATGAGAATACATTACAACTTCATTAGAGATCACAGTGCAATAAAGAAAACCCCTGCCGAAAAGCTGGGATCAATCTAGAATTAGGACAGAATAAGATTGAAAGTCTGATCAAATTGGCTTCAAAGAACTAAGTTCCTTTAAGTTCATATACATAAAATTGTGGAGATTAAACGATTTGGCATGGACTATTATAACATTTGAAAATTTGGATTTTGATAAATCTGAATGGTATGAAACAATTAGAAACCCAAATCAGAAAGACCAAATACCGCATAAGTTCTATATCTCAAAGAAAAACGAAAACATAGTCAGGTTAGTTGAGACAAACAAAAAACAGTGGAAACTTGCATTTAAAATAGATGCACAATTTGACCTATTGGATCATGTGTTCAGTTATGATACGAATACTGCAGAAGAATTACATGATTGACACCCAAAATTGTAAACCCCGTTCTCTTTCCAGAAGTTGATATCAAAACACTTATTATTTGAACATGAAAAATTTGTTTGATGACTAGTATAAACCAGCTAAGAAGTGGGATGACAAAACTTGATACAGTAGAAGGCACAATTGAAAGCATTAGTGAGCCAAGAACTGTAAATCTGAAAGCAGGCGGGCAAGCCCAAGTTGCAGATGCCATCATAAAAGATGAAACCGGTCAGATCAAACTAACTTTGTGGGATGCACAAATCAAAATGGTAAAGGCAGGCTCCAAAGTTACAGTTGAAAATGGTTACATCAATAGCTTCAAAGGTGAAAATTCTCTGAATGTAGGAAAATACGGCAAACTAAACGTAGTAGAATTTTAGATATATCGTGATTGATTCTTTCTTTTTTTCCAGTCCACTATACTGAGAATTATTCCAGCAATCAATACGATAATTCCCACAATCACAAGGAGACCTGCAATAGCTAACGGCACTATGCTTTTGTGAAATGTTGAATTAGGATCAGTTAGTGCTTTTGACTTTTCTGGATTTTCAGTAAACATCATGGCTACAGTTATAGGATTTTTGCCTTTATTTTCCACATCAAAACTGTAGGTATCGACCTTTGGTATCATAAATGACTTTATGAAAATTGGGTCGCCCTCATCAAATGAGCCAAATTTGTCACCAAAAATATTTGATACAGTAACAGAAACTTGGTCATCTTGCTGATAGTCCAGAATGTGCAGTCCCCACATCATAGGTACTTGAGATGTTCCTGTAGTATGGGAAAACGTAAAAGATGCGCCTGGTTCAATTTGTTGGTTTTCTGTTACAGAGTCAAACATGTTTTCTGGTGCAGGGAAAAATTTTTCTCCCACACCTGCAGTTTGAGGAATAATAGAATACACGATTGCAAATGCTACAATTATCATTACTACTCCAGCTATCATGACAATTGGTCCTCGCCTTATCATCTCAACTAATGTATCCTAATTTTTTATCTTGTTGCGATAGTGGTAGTGGTTCACCAGATGGTCTTTGTCCCATCTGATCCTCTATTGTTTTTATCAATTTTGTCGTATCCTCTGCCTTTTTGTTAAGACTTGTCATGTCAAGTTTTATTCCTAACATCTTGGAAAGAATTTCCAAAACTGCCTTTGATGCAATTGCATCGACAACATATCCAGAAGTTTCTCCCAACAAACAAATTCCTGTGATTCCTTTTGTTTTTCCAACTCCAATAAGCAATCCGTTCATACCAGTTATGCTTCCGTTATTCATAGTAAAGATGCCTTGTTTTGAAAATTCATTGACAACTTTTAGCGATGTACTTGTTCCGTAAACCTTTGGTGTTTTTGAAAAAGTTCCTGTAATGTAAGCAGCTAATGTATAGATTGTTTCAATTCCAAGTTTTTCACAAATTTTTGTAATTTCTTCTGCCATAGCATATTCGCTTTCAGGAGATACGGGTTGAGCATCACCTGCCAATAACACTATATCATTTGTTTTAGATTTGCAATAGTACAAGGTATTTTTCATGAGGTCTGTTGTACCGTCTGGTTGAATTAGAACTTGTGGTGGAAATGATGATGAGAATATGTTTGCAAACTGGACTCCCTCAAGTTCATCAATGAGATAGTCTACTGCTAGTTTTCCCACAAAACCACTTCCAGGTAAACCGCAAACAAGCTTTGGATTTTTTAATTTTGGCATTTCAGAAACCTCTACAGTTATCTTTTGAGGAAGTGACACGATCTAAAATGTGTAGCAATACAATATTAATGAAGCGTAGATTTGCTATCTTCTTGTTCTTTTAGATTTTTTATTTGGTTTGCGTTTTGCTTTTCTTTGAGCCTTTCTTTTTGGTGCCTTTCGTTTTGTTGTTTTCCTTTTTGGTGTTTTTCGTTTTGCTGCTTTTTTTGCTCTAGTTTTTGATCTTTTTGGTGCCTTTCTTCTTTTTGCAGCTGCTTTTCTTTGAGCTTTTCTTTTTGCCGCCATTCTTCTTTTTGCTTCAACCCTTCTTTTTGCGTCTGCTTTTCGTTTTGCTGCTTTTGCAAGCTCTAGTCTTTGTATAATTTTAGCTAGATCATTTTTTGCCTTATCTTCGCGTTTTATCAGTGATTGAACATATGGACGAAGGCGTTGCTCTTCCTTGCTACTTGATTTTAACTGTTCCAAAAGGGATGGTTTTGAATGAGATTGATTTCTTAGTTCCGCATCATTTTTGGTTTTTTGTTTTTCTAAATCAGCAATAATCTTGACGAGTCGTTCTTCTCCATGATTTCTTTGTTTAATTTCAGATTCTAATTCTGCAATTTTATCGTCTGCAATTTTTAGTCTTTCAAGAGCGCGTGCCTTTTCTTCTGGTTCAGCATACTCACTTTGTTGTTGTGATTGGTCTCTTGCTTCTTGCTCTTGCCTTAGTCTTTCTTCTGCAGATATTTTCAGCCTTTGAATACTGTCTCTTTGAGCCAAATACTGGTTAAGTAGCTGTCCAATATCCCCCTTTTTACTAGTAGTGTTCTCTTTTCTTCTTTCCAAGGAAGCAAGTCCGGATGATGATCTTCTTTTGATTGAAATAACGGATTTTAGTTTATTTTCTGCCTGTCTTCTGCGGTTTGTAGCCTCAATTTTCTTGTTTTTGTATGATTTAACTAGGTCCGAAAGGGATGTCATAGGAGTTTAAAGATTCTGAAGCAGATTAAGTTTATGTTATGATCACTAGTTGACATAAAAGTTAATATTTTTAACATGTTTTGTGGCTTTTTAGTAAATTTTTAAAATATGAATTGTTGCAACCAAGTAGATTTTATTTGGCAAATATAAAAAAGACGTATGGAATTTCATCCATCCCAAATTCCAGTATCTAAAACATTTCACATCACTGATGAAAACCAATCAGTAGAGATTGCATCGGAGATGGTAAAAACTGGATTTACCACCCAAAAGGGGGCTTTTTTATTACTGATGACAAACGATAAGAAGATAGCAAAAAAAATAGGTTTCACTATAATGAATGAGTTAAACTTTGGATTACGTAAAACAAAACAGGAACGCGATGTAAGATACTGGATTTATACTTATGACAAGGAACATTTTGCAATGGTTTTGATAAGCTCAAAGGTTTTTCAAGAATTAGGTTTTTGATTTTCAAATATCAATTCTAATTTAAGAATTTTTGACACAATATTTGCAACAAGCAATCCAAGAAGAGCGCCGCCAACTAGATCCAGTGGAAATTGCTGCATCAAGTATACTCTGCTTATTGATACTAGGATAGGATAGATCCACAAAAGATAACATCCTCTTGGAAATCTCTTTGATAATGCAAATCCCAAAACGAATGCAAAGATGGTAGTTCTCACGGTATGGCCTGCTGGAAAAGAGCCATCTATAGTACATGGGACTCCAATATCAGAGGCTGTTGCTATACCTAAATGTGCTCCCTCAAATTTCAGAGTAGGTGCCTCATATCCTACATAGCATCTCAGATATGCAGAAAGCATGCTTCCTACTATTATAGAGAGCAGTAGGACAAGCCCTAACCTTCTAGTCTGTTTTCTAATTAATAAGATAAAGCTGGTAACGATAAGATACAAAATCCATCCGGCTTCTGTGAAGACCTGCATTGCCAGATCTACAGCAGTATTATTTCCTAGCGAGTGAACATAATTTTCCATACCATTATCTAGTGGGGCAATAATTTTTGCATAGGCAAGAGAGATTAGGATTAAAAAAGATACAAGAAGTAAGATGAATTTTCTTGATCTTAGATCAAATAGCCACTGTTGCATCTAAACCACTCCTAATAGTATTTCTGACATGCTTACCTAAACCCAATTATTCCATATTAAAATGAGATGGAAAGTTTTACCTTCAGATTGTGCTCAAATAATCCGTTATAGTCAAAAATGAAATTAAAAATTAGATCACTCATATGACTAGATTCTATCGCTATGAAAAATACATGTTAACATATTGGTAAAATATTTTATGTAGATCCAAAGCCTATAGATTTTCTATTTTATGAATCCTGTTCTAAAAACTCTTGAAGTTTGGCATCATCTTTTGTCTGATGCCCATATACACTGCTGCTACCGCACCAAAGATGATTACCAAGCTATAGGAGAATGGAAAGTCTGGA